>JBIINH010000067.1:0-11572 GCA_044337585.1 Bacteroidia bacterium | reverse complement strand
AACGAAGAATGCCTTTAATTTTTATGTGTACCCCAACCCTTCCAATGGAATATTTAACATACACGCTTCGGTAAAACTTAAAAATGCCCATTTGATAGTTTATGATAAAAATGGAAAAGCCGTTTGTGAAACGCAGGTCAATGGTATAGAAGCTGAAGTATCCTGTAAGCAATTGAAGAAAGGCGTTTATTTCATCACCATTTCGATGGACAACCAAGTGGCTTCAAGTAAATTGATTATTGAATAATCTTGGCAGATGTAATTTCATACATATCAAGGGCGTTTATCGCTATTGTTTTTGCTTGTTGTCCCTCATCAATGATGACTTTGTAGGTTCTTAGCGGAACGGCAAAGGGTGTTTTAAACCATTCAGCTATGTCTCTTTTTATGGTTAAACCCAACGTTTGTCCAGCGTTTAGCTGCGTTTCAGAAAAACCCAGTTCTACCTGATAAACGGTGTTGTTTTCACCTGAGAAACCTCCCAAGTGGTGAATGAACTCAGCTTCTCCATCGGCATCTATAAAGTTGCCTTCTAGTTTAGATTGTATGTAACCCGACTTCCATGTCCAAAACATGCCCAACGAAGGGTCCAAAGCGCCTGATTGTATTCCTCCAACATTTCTTGCCGAGTCAACACCGGTTAAAAATTTTATGCCTTTGTAGTTTCCTGGCAGAATATTTTTTATCGTGATTGTTTTTGATTTGGGATTCGATTCATCAACCAAAAAGTAGGTTTCAGGTAATTCAGATTCAGTTCCATCTTGATTAATGAGTTTGATATTGGTCAAATAAAACATAACCACCTTTACACTCACCAAACCATTGGTTGGTTCTGTATAAAAACTATCCAACTCAAACCGAGCTCCATCAAAAGTATGCGATAATGTGATTGTTAACTGACTTGTAGTTGGAATAGGAGCATAATTTTCTTCTTTGCAGGATAACAGAAACACAAAAAACAGGCAAAATAAAACCCTTACCATATGAGCTTTTCAATCATGGTATGTACACCCATTTGAATTTGAATGAAGTATACGCCACTTGCATAATCAGCATATTCATGATGTCCTGCAGATACCTTTTCACACAAAACCAAACGTCCATCTGCACTGTAAATTGAAATCATTGCTGCTGCAGGCAAATCGATGGAAAACTTTTTTGAACCGCCAACCGGATTCGGATAAATTTTTACCAAATCTTTTAGTGTATTGTTGTTTTCCAGTCCGATTAAAAGCGGTTTGGTATAAAAATTTCCAACTTGTGAAAATGGCGCACATACATTTCCCGGACAAATAGCCCTTACCCGCCATGAGTATGGCCATTCATCAAATAGCTTTACCTGAGCCACAGTATCATTCCAAATTACCTGATTAATATTTAGCACTTCCCAATATGCCACACGAGCAACTTGCACCAAATAGCCAATCGCTCCTTCTACTTTTTGCCATTTTAAATTTACCACATTGGGGTTTATAGAACTATCGCCTTCAGTCGGATACAATAGGGTTGTTGTGTTTGAAATTAAGGTATCAACAGCCGGAAAATTCCATCCGCGGTTAAATTCAGCATTGTCATTCATTGCCAATATTTGTTCGTTACTGAATCGGCTATGGCAATTGTCGCCAGCATAGTTCATATATAATGTGGGGTCGGGCTTAAATTTGGCACCCGTAGGATCTGTTAACGAATCTGGAAAATTACATCCCCAACGAAAGCTTACGTAGTCGGGCTTTGTATCACAAAATCGGTCGGCTGTATTTCTACAGTTTGTGCCATCTACACGCTCCTGTTGACTTGCCGGTGGTGTTCGCCCATTTTCCCAGCCACTAAAGGTGTGTGGCAATCCAAAGAAATGGCCCACTTCATGAGTAAGTGTTGTGTTGCCCGGCTGTGCACATGCAATTTGCAGTAAAACCACATCGGGAGAAAAATAGTAAACCCCACACCAACCGGGAGCACTTCCGGTATAAAATATATTTAGCATACCCTCCGCTTTTTCGGATCCAGCAACATCATAAACGCCTTGAGGCAATCCTTGAAACAAATCGTTATTATCAATATAATTTATTTCTGCAGCCAAATAAAAATACATTCCTACGGGAGCAAAATCGCGGTTTAGTTTACATAGATTTTCTAAAGCCCAATCTACCCGCATATACCCCTTGCCTTCATTGTTTCCCACTAGATGAATTTTTACAGGTATAAAATTTATTGACCCTGTTTTGTATCGATAGCCTTCATCTATTCGCTTAAGCGCTTCGGTTAGCCATTGTTCTTGCTGGGTTGATAATACTGTTGGACATTGTGCGTATCCGGTAAATGCATTTGTTAATATTAGAATTAATATAAATGCGGTAGTTTTGAAGTTCATATAAAGTAATCAAATGTAGTGGTTCAAAAGTTTTTTTTATAAAACTTTCATACTTACAATGCTTTTTTACATTTGTGCCACATTAATCAAACAAACAAAATCACAAAAATGAAGAACATCACCATAATCGGTTCAGGAACCATGGGCAATGGAATAGCCCACGTATTTGCTCAACATGGCTATCAAGTATCATTAGTAGACATTAATGATGGTGCACTAAAAAAAGCAACAGATACTATAGCAAAGAATCTCGATAGGCAGGTTGCCAAAGGAACCATCACAGCAGCAGAAAAAGATGCTACACTTGCCAATATTAAAACCTTTACAAAACTTGAGGAAGGTGTTGCAAATGCAAACCTGGTGGTAGAAGCTGCTACTGAAAATATGGCCATCAAATTGGATATTTTCCGTCAACTCGATCAATTTGCTCCGGTAGATTGCATTTTGGCTTCCAATACTTCTTCCATCTCAATCACCAAAATAGGCTCAGTTACCAAGCGTCCCGATAAGGTAATTGGTATGCATTTTATGAACCCGGTGCCTGTGATGAAATTAGTAGAAGTGATAAATGGCTACAAAACTGATAAAAACATCACCAAAAATATTATTGAACTATCAAAAGCAATAGGAAAAGTTCCTGCAGAATCGAATGATTATCCAGGATTTATTGCCAACCGCATACTAATGCCAATGATTAATGAAGCAGTTATATCCTTGCACGAAGGTGTGGGTGATGTTATTGAAATTGATACGGTAATGAAGTTGGGTATGGCTCATCCGATGGGACCATTGCAATTAGCAGATTTTATTGGCCTTGATGTGTGTTTGGCTATTATGAATGTGTTGCATGACGGATTTGGAAACCCTAAATATGCACCTTGTCCTTTATTGGTAAACATGGTTACTTCAGGAAACCTAGGTGTAAAATCGGGTGAGGGTTTTTATAAATATACACCTGGTAGCAAAGAATTAGTTGTGGCTGATCAATTTAGTCGTTTGCCTAAAAATTCCCCTGCTACAGTTTAAACTATTTCTCAAATGTAATGCCGAATTACCTAATGGTGATTCGGCATTATTTTTTAACTGACATCTTGGCAAAAAGGCTAAAGAAGCAGAATATATTGTGCAGTATTTAAATAAATACTATTTATATAATCAATATATTATCAATAATTTATAGATATAATACTAACCTATCAGTTTACTATCAATCAATTGGTTTACTCTAACAAGCTTTGATTGGCTATTTGCTAAGTCATGTTGAATTTGATCTAATTTGATTTGCATTTCCTGCAGATGCAATATCTCATCAATCAGAATCTTATGATAGTTTCTAATAGACTCTATTTCTGTATTTTGTGAATTAATTTCATTACTTATTAATCCAACTTGCGCTTTCACATCAGAAAAATCTGGTAGCAGTACTTGTTTGATCTTCATTTCTCCTTCACCAAGCAATAACCATTTGGCATTTATATCCGGAAAAGCAATTAAAGCCTTCTGAATCAAGTCCATTCCAGGCTTATTCCTTCCTGAGGTAATATGCGTTATTAAAGGCAAGGACACATCCAATACCTTAGCAAATGAAGATTTACTATGACCAGTAAATACCATTAACTCAATTATTCGCTTATTTACTTCGTCTAACATATGTAAATACTTAAAATGCTGTTAATCTTTATGATAAAACAAATGTAAACCGACTACTTTACATTTGTTCTATTGGGTTTACATAAGTTAATAACAATATTTACACTTGTAAAACTTATCGCCAATTAATTACTTTAAGTCTATATTCATAAAACATTGATAAACTGATATATAAATCAATATTTTTGACATAACAATTATTACTAAAACATTGGTAATTGCAGAGTAAACTATTGTAAACAGGTCCATTTTGTCAGCTTATTCCCTACTTTTCCAAAAAATAATAACCTGAAATGAATGGCACCTCAAAACATCAAAACGCTGCTCGAAAATTCGCATAGTTTAACGACTACCCTACTTATTGCAGATGCATGCGTTAAAAATCATCAATTGATTAAGGAGCTATTTTTATTGATTAATAGAAATGATAAGATATTGAGCCAACGGGCAGCTTGGCCAATCGCACATCTTGCAAAAAAGCGCCCGGATATATTAGCAGCATTTATTCCTCAGCTTATAAGCTTATTAAAAACAACAAATTTGCATCAGGCAGTTTATAGAAATGCGCTTAAAGCACTTTCTTTGATAGAAATAAGCGAAAAGTACACTGGCAACGTATTTGATTTGGCTTTAGGTGTGATAACCAACGAAAAGCAATCAATTGCAGCCCGTTCATACGCCATGGAATTGGCTTTAAAGTGCTGCCTACCCTATGTCGAATTAACAAAAGAGTTGGAATTAATAATCACTTCGCTTATAAATCACAAATCAGCAGCAATTAGGAGTAAATCAAAACAATTATCAAAGGCTATAAAAAAAGCCCGATGGTAAAATACAATCGGGCTTTTTTTATGAATGAGTAAGTAATTATTCAGCAACCACATCTACACCAATGTTGATTGCAACATCGCGGTGAAGATTAATAGTAGCTTCATATTTTCCGATAGTTTTAATATCTGCAGGCACTTCAATTTTTCTGCGATCAATGTCAAAACCAGCATTTTTCAATGCTTGTGATACCTGAAGCGGTGTAATTGAACCAAATATTTTGTCGTTTGCTCCAACTTTCATTGCAATGGTAATAGTTAGATTTTGCAATTTTTCAGAAGTAGACATTGCATCTGCTTTCATTTTCTCACGTTTCAATGCACCTTGACGGTTATTTTCTTCTTGAATTTTTATATTTGAAGAAGTAGCCATCACTGCCAATCCACGTGGGAATAAATAGTTATTTGCATAACCATCTTTTACCATTACTACGTCACCTTGAGCTCCAAGGTTTTTAAGATTTTCTTTTAGTATAATTTTCATTATTAAATCCTCCTTGGTTAAATTACTTCAATTGGTCTCCTACATAAGGCAAGATTGCCAAGTGACGAGCCTTTTTAATTGCTAATGATACCTTACGTTGATACTTCAACGAGGTGCCAGTAAGTCTACGAGGAAGAATTTTTCCTTGCTCGTTTACAAACTTTAAAAGAAAGTTCCCATCTTTATAATCGATGTACTTAATCCCACTTTTCTTAAATCGGCAATATTTTTTCTTTTGTGGTGCATCCGGTGTTGTACTAAATACTGATGCTGGGTTGATTTGTGCGTTAGGTCTGCTCATAATTACTTGCCCTCCTGGTTTTTATCTTTTTTGTTTTGATTGAACTCACCATTGCGTTTGCGCTGGTTGTAGATTACAGCATGTTTGTCTAATACTGTTGTAAGGAATCGCATGACTCTTTCGTCACGTCTGAAGGCCAGTTCAAATTTGGTGATAAACTCAGGATTGGCTTTAAATTCGAATAAATGATAAAAGCCTGTTGACTTTTTATCAATCGGATAAGCCAATTTAGTTAAACCCCAGTTTTCTTCATGAACCAGCTCTCCTCCGTCTTCGGTAATGAGTGTGCGGAATTTAGAAACAGTATCTTTCAACTGCTCCTCAGAGAGTACGGGTGTGATAATTATCACAGATTCATAATCTTTCAAGACACTTGTGTCTTGTTTTTTGCTTTTAGCTGCCATTTAAAGGACGGGTTATATATTTGTTAAAAGGACGGCAAAAGTAGGGTTTAATTTGTTATCTACAAACCTTTTTCTCCTAAAAACGCTACTTAATTAATTATCCACTCTGGGGCGATGTAAACCCGCTCTCCTGTTGATTTTACTATGCACAAAAAACCAAATCGGTCAGTTTTGATAGGTTTTAATACAATTTCAGTTAAATTATTTTTTGCGTCTAGGGTAGTTACAACAAAGTCGCCAACCTCTACTTTACTATCCGCAAATACAAACAATACTTTGTTGATATTTCCCGGCTTTTGAATGAAAAAGAAAACTGAATCTGAAGTATAAAAGCCATTAAACCGCCCGTCAAATGGGACCGGAAGTTCGAATGGTTTAAGCTCAACAATCTCCGCTGAGAAGGTAGCTGTGGTTTGGTGATAGATAAAAACATAGGTGTTTTTAAAATCAACACTAACGTTCTGAATTGTCATGTCCTTTCTTAGGGGATACTTTCGATAAAAATTTAACCGTGCTTCGTTTACCAAAGCATTTTCTTTTAATCCGCCTATTCCTAAAAAATGATGCGTAGTTGCAATTCCTTTTCCAATAGCAACTGTTTTGGCATCAACAATATAAGGCCCCGAACTAAATGATCCGGTATGAAATGCGCAGGATTGTAAATACAATAATGTGATTACTAGCGATACGGATTTAAATAGTAAGCGAATTCTCATAAATAGTTTTTCAATTAAACTTTGCTAACGAAACCATTTCTTAGTTGGTATTTCTCACCACTTTCTTTACAGATGGCTTCTCCGCTTTCATCAAATTCCAGTCTATGCCCAAACTCACTAATCCATCCCATTTGCCTTGCCGGATTGCCAATAACTAAAGCATAATCAGGAACATGCTTGGTAACAACTGCTCCTGCTCCAATAAATGCATATTTGCCTATATCATGTCCACAAACTATTGTGGCATTGGCTCCAATACTGGCACCTTTTCCTACATAGGTTTTGCTGTATTGACCTCTTCTGTTTACGCCACTTCTGGGATTAAGTACATTGGTAAACACCATAGATGGTCCTAAAAATACATCGTCTTCACAGGTAACACCAGTATATATGGATACGTTGTTTTGTACTTTCACATTGTTACCAAGCTTAACATCTCCGGCAATAAATACATTTTGCCCAAGGTTACAATTCATCCCTAATTTTGCCCCGCTGCTGATATGACAAAAATGCCAAATCTTTGTTCCTTCACCAATTTGGCAACCTTCATCAGCAATAGATGACTCATGAATAAAATAAGATGGACTATTCGACATGACTACACTTCTTTAAGTTCGTTGTCGGTATATTTTGAAGGGCATTTGAGCAATATCTTGTTTGCTGTAAACTCATTGCCTTTCATTTTGCCTATAATCACCACTTGTTCAGATTTGTCAAAATCTTGTGGCTCAGGTGCATAGTATATGACTTTACACTCTTTGCCTTTTTGGTCTATCATATAAAAAGTGAAATAATTCGCATCCTTTTGTGGATCGTAATACCTTTCCTTTTCCTTATTCAATGTACCTACCACATGGTACTCCTTATCCGGATTTTCTAATGCCACATCAAAACTTTCGTAGGTGCTGGCATCGCCATACGAACTTATTATTGCTGCTATGGCCACTCCTATTAACGCGATGAAAACAATTGCCGATTTTTTCATTATTTCTCTAAATTTTTAAGTCTTTTTTCCAATATGAATAAGTATACTACTATGCCTAAAAATATAATCCCCATTACGGCAGCTACAACCATGAGTTTATTGTCATCAGGAATATTCTGTGCTTCCGCAGCAGTTTGAACTTGGAGTAATGTCATCATACGTCAGTTTGTTTGTTTTTTAAAATATGTATGCGTGTTGCAATGTCTGAAATCCAAAATCCCAGCAGGGTCCATCCAATAACTGCCGGGTAAAATACCAAACGAAGCCTATTGTCTAAATCATAGGAATTGAATCCGGGATTTCCGCCATTTCCGGGATGTAGCGAATCGGTTAGTCGTGGTAGTACAAAAATGAGGACGATAAATACCGGAAACGAAAAGATGTTGTATACAGCAGAAACCCGTGCACGTTTTTCTTCATCTTCTATTGAATTTCTTAATACCAAATAAGCAAGGTAGGTAAGCATACCAATGGCGGCACTATTTAATTTAGGATCGTTTGTCCAATAGGCGCCCCATGTATTTTTTGCCCATACCATACCAGTGGTAAGTCCGAGTATTCCATAAAACATGGCAGTTTGAGCTAGATTTACAGACCAAATATCATCCTGAATACGGCCTTTTGACAGGTACCTAATGGCAAATATCATGGAAGCAAGCAGCATAAGCACCATGCCAAACCACATAGGCACGTGATAATACAAGTTGCGAATACTTTGCTCAAGTATATTCAAATCAGGCACAGGCATTAGGAGTCCGCCAAGTATGGCATAAAGTACTCCTGCTATTGCTAATATTTTCCACCATTTTATCATCGGGTTGCGAAGGTAGTTATTCAGTCTGTTATACAAAACCCCTAACTCTGATTTGTTGTTTCGTCACGTTCAGAATAAATAACTTTATCTGAAATGGTGTATTGAACACTTCTTTTTTTGTATCGGTAGCCACTTATATTCGGCTTTTTATAATATAAAATGATGAGCGTAACAACAGGCAAAATCATGCTGTAGAGTAGCCACCAGCGAGCTGAATATCCTTTTCGGCTAGCATATGCTGCAGTGGCAATTGGAATGCCCGGGTATATGAATAAAAACTCTATGAAAACGGTGCGAAGTTGCACATTAATTCTCGAATAAAATTATGATTTTTATCGTATTTCAATCCGAGTAAGTTGTTGATTTCATTCATTGATGCATCTTTGCTGAAATATTTATTATGCAGAAAATAGACATTCACGCACATATACTTCCGCAACACATTCCCAATCTGAAAGAGCGCTACGGATATGGAGATGATTTTATTTACCTCGATCATTACCAGCCCGGTCGAGCAAATATGATGAAAGCCAATGGCGATTTTTTTCGTGCAATAGATGAATTGTGTTGGAACCCGGAAACGATTATTAAGCATATGGATAAGCATGGTGTGGAAATGATGGCGCTTTCTACAGTACCTGTATTGTTTTATTACTGGGCCAAACCCGAACATACACACGAATGGAGCCAATACATCAATAACCATTTAGCTCAAATTCAGCAGGACTATCCTACCCGATTTGTTGGTTTAGGTACATTGCCCATGCAAGACACTCTTCTTGCAATTGAAGAGTTAAATCGTTGCAAATTTGAATTGAATCTGCCGGGTGTTGAAATTGCTACCAATATTTTGGATGTTAACCTTGATGACGAGCGCTTTTTCCCATTTTATGAATCTGCTGAAAGGCTTGGCATGTGCTTATTTGTTCATCCATGGGATATGATGGGTCAGGATAAAATGAAAAAATACTGGCTTCCGTGGCTAGTGGGGATGCCTGCCGAAACTTCAAGGGCCATTTGTAGCATGATTTTTGGTGGGGTGTTTGATAAATTCCCAAAACTTAGGGTAATGTTTGCACATGGTGGCGGTTGTTTTCCGCATACCATTGGCCGTGTTAGTCATGGATATCATGCCCGCCCCGACCTTTGCAATATCAACCATGTGGCTGATCCATATGACTACGTAAAGAAATTTTATATAGACAGTTTGGTTCATGATAAGGAAGCCTTATTATATAACCTTAAACTTTTTGGTGCCGAGCGAATTGCACTGGGCAGTGATTTTCCTTTCCCTCTTGGCGACCTTGAACATGGCCGTTTTATTGAAACAATGCAAGAGCTAACAACCGAACAGAAATCGCAGATGCTTAGAAAAACAGCAATCGAGTGGTTGGGAATTGACAAATAAGAATAGGTTCTTCACAAGTTGTTGAAATTCGTATGTACAGCACTTGCAATACAAATATAACTTGCGCTAGATATGACGTTAGATTTTTCCGTTTTAATTTGGTTCGTTCTGAGCCTCTTTGCAACATCCGCAATTGTTCAGGTTATTTATGGATGGGGTATTTTGGGTAAATTGGCATTTTATAAACCTTCAACTGAAATCAATACGGATGAAGAGCCTGTATCTATAATTATTGCTTCCCGCAATGAATTACAAAATTTGGAACTAAACCTGCGGGCTATCTTGGAGCAAGATTACCCCAAATTTGAGGTAGTGGTTGTAAATGACTGTTCATGGGATGAAAGTCAGAAATTTTTAGAAACACTGCAAGAAGAATACAAGCACCTTAAAGTATCTCAATTAGTTGAGCAGGAAAAATACCCTACCGGTAAAAAGTTTGCCCTTACTATTGGGATTAAAGCTGCCTCATATAATAAGATGCTCTTTACCGATGCTGATTGTGCTCCCGCATCAAATCAGTGGTTGCGACTTATGCAACAACAATATACAATAGGTAAAGAAATTATTCTTGGATTTTCACCCTACCGAAAAGTATCGGGCTTGCTAAATGCATTTGTACGTTTTGAATCACTGCTTGCAGCGGCAAACTATTTCGGTTTTGCTTTAATGAAAAATGCATTTATGGGCGTTGGCCGAAATCTATCTTATACCAAAGACGTGTTTTTTAGACACAAAGGATTTGCAAGTCATAACCATTTGCCATCAGGAGATGATGACCTATTTGTTAATGAAGCCGCTCGACCTAACAATGTAGCAATACAAATACATCCTGACAGTTTTGTTTATACCGAAGCTAAAAAATCTTACAGCGCATATAGTAGGCAGAAAGTAAGACATCTCCATGTAGGAAAATATTACAAGAAAAAACATAAACGTATTCTTGCCATTTACTACATCAGTATATTTCTTTTCTATGCAACCTTAGTGAGTACATTGGTGCTTAATCTGCAAACATGGCCAATTGTAAGCGCAGTATACGGAATACGTTTAATCTCCATGACTACAATTCTGTACCTGTGTGCTAAAAAGCTGCAATCTGTATCTGTAGTTTGGTTATTGCCTTTGTTTGATATCATATACCTTTGGTATCTTATGACGATAGGACTTCAAGCATACTTCACAAAAAAAATTGACCGCTGGTGATTGATATTATTTTAAAGTATTTTCCTGACCTGACTGAGCAGCAAGAGCAGCAATTTGAAATGCTTTATGAGCTTTATAGTGATTGGAATGAGAAAATAAATGTTGTTTCCAGAAAAGATATCGATGCGCTTTATGAAAAACATATTCTGCATTCTTTATCCATTGCCAAGTTTATTGAATTTAGAGAAGGAACGAGAATACTTGATATTGGTACTGGTGGTGGCTTTCCTGGTATTCCTTTGGCAATTCTATTTCCTGAATGTGAGATTGTGTTATGTGATAGCATAGGCAAGAAGGTGCATGTGGCTGAGAATATTGCCGAAACCATTGGGTTAAGAAATACCGAATTTGTTATTGGGCGTGTAGAACAATTGAAAGAAAAATTTCATTTTATAGTAAGCCGTGCTGT
>JBIINH010000201.1:0-3327 GCA_044337585.1 Bacteroidia bacterium | reverse complement strand
CATTATTTATCATGCTGCTGCAAATCATCTTTTGGACGGGATTTATATTGATGGCACATTCGTATGTGCTGTATCCCATGTTGCTGCAATTGTTGGTAAGTGATGGCAACAAGCAATTGCCTGATGAAGTGAGCCTGTCTGCAAAGCCTCCGGTAATTGTATTGATGGCAGTATACAATTCCAAAGAGATTATAGCGCAGAAAGTACGCTCATTTTACGACAGCAATTACCCGAAAGAAAAACTATACATGTTTGTAGGCACCGATTGCTGTAATGACGGAACGGATGAAATGCTAATGAAGTTGTCTGCTGAATTTCCGTCACTCAGGGTAATTCCTTTTCAGCAGCGCAGTGGTAAAATCCGCATCATCAATGCACTGTTTGCCGAAGCAAAAAAGCATCCGCACTTCAATGATAGTATTCTCATTTCAACAGATGTAACAGCTATATTTCATTCAGATTGTGTGGCCGAACTCGTTAGTGCATTTGATGAAGAAAAAACCGGAATTGTTGGCTCCAATATTATCAAAGGAGATGTGAATAAAGATGGTATTTCAGGGCAGGAAAAGGCGTACTATGAACGCGAGTTGAAAATGAAAGATACAGAAGGTCAGTTGTGGGGAAGTGCAATGGGGGTATTCGGAGCATGTTTTGCCATAAGACCTCAGGCCTTTACACCGGTGCCTGATAATTTTCTGGCAGATGATTTTTTCATTACCATGGCCGCATTTGAAAAAGGGTACAATGCCCTGATGAATATGCAGGCAAAAGTGTATATGAACCTGCCCAACAGCCCGCTAGTAGAATATAGACGCAAAGTCCGTATCTCAACAGGCAATTTTCAAAATATGCAAAGGTTTGCTGCCTTGCTATGGCCATTCAATGCCCGTGCATTTGCCTACTGGTCGCATAAGGTTATCAGGTGGCTTGGGCCATTTTTTATGTTGGGATGTTTGCTTAGTGCTTTGGCGCTTGCACCACAAAGTGTATTGTATTACAATTTATTCTTGTTGCAGTTAGTGGCATATTTCATACCCTTGGTGCACGAAATGCTTAGTCGAATGGGTATGCAGATTCGCCTCTTCAAATTCATTTCTCATTTCTTTCACATGAACCTAGGCATACTTGTAGGTTTTTTCAAATTTTTATCTGGTGTAAAAAGCAGCGTGTGGGAGCCTACGCGCAGGCATTAGTAAATAGCCTATTATCACAGTTTCTCTGCATTTTCAAGCAAAAAATGTATGTTAGCCGAAATTATTATTTCACATGAAAAAGCATTTTTTAGTATTTGTACTTTTTTATACCACAGCATTACTTGCGCAAGAGCCCATCACGCTCGAAGATATTTGGATTCATGGTAAGTTTTCGGCCAAAGGTGTTCCCGGTTTCAGGTCGATGAATGACGGAAAATATTACACCGCTCAGGATGAAAATGAAAATATTATTCAATACAGTTTTGCAACAGGAAAGCCTATTGATACTTTGTTACAAGCATCGGATGTGGGGTTGAAAGGTTTTGGATACGATTTTAGCAATGATGAACAAAAAATTTTATTGCAGTTTAATTTCAAACAAATTTACCGACACTCGTTTTCGGCTGATATGCTTATTTACGACCGTAAAACGAAAAGTATTATAAAACCAGAAAGACAAGGCGTGATGCTGGCCGAATTTTCACCCGATGGCAACAAAGTAGCCTACGTGTTTAAAAACAACTTATACATATACGATTTACTTCAAAAACGCGAAATACAGGTAACGGATGATGGCCTTGAAAATAATATCATCAACGGATCAACTGATTGGGTGTATGAAGAGGAATTTGCCCTGAGCAAAGGTTTTTACTGGAGCGGTGATGGAAAAAAACTTGCTTATTATCGTTTTGACGAAAGCAAGGTGAAAGAATTTAATATGTCGATGTATGGAAAACTGTATCCCGAAGATTATCGTTTCAAATATCCCAAAGCAGGTGAAGACAACTCTGTAATTGAAATCTATACCTATGATATCGTTTCGGGTAACAAGGTAAAAGCAGATTTAGGTTCAGTAAAGGATATTTACATTCCGCGTATTCACTGGACCAACAGCAGCAATATCCTGATGATTCAGCGTATGAATAGGCTGCAAAATAAATTGGAATTATTGCTATCATCTACTACTGATGGGGGTAGCAATGTAATTTACAGTGAAGAAAATAAAGCCTATATAGATGTACCCGAAATTACATTTACAGCCGATGGCAAATCATTTATCATCAACAGCGAAAAAAGCGGATACAATCACCTGTATCATTATGACCTGAAAGGAAAGCTTATCCGGCAAATCACCACCGGCAATTGGGATATTGATAATTTTTACGGGTTAAATGCATCACGTAAAATGATTTATGTTACGACATCCGAAGAAAACACAACCGAACGGTATGTATATGAAATTTCGCTTGACGGAAAAAAGAAAACACAACTTACCTCTCGCAAAGGATGGAATAGCGCAATATTCAACTCCGACTTCACGTATTTTCTTCACAATTGGTCAGATATCAATACGCCACCAGTCTATTCACTATGCGATGCTAAAGGAAAAGAAGTACGCGTATTGGAAGAGAATAAGGTTTTAAATGATCGATTAAAGGAAGCAAAACTTTCGGCAGGAATCATTCAACCAATGACAAATGCTTATAATGAATCATTAAATGCATTTATGATTAAGCCGGTCAATTTTGACGAGTCGAAGAAATACCCTGTATTGATGTATGTTTATGGTGGACCCGGACATCAACTTGCTGTGAATAGGTGGATGGGAGCCAATTATTTTTGGTTTCAGTTACTTGCACAAAAAGGATACATCATAGTATGTGCAGATGGAAGAGGTACAGGTTTTAAAGGGGAAGCATTTAAAAAAATCACCTATTTACAATTGGGTAAGTACGAGATTGAAGACCAGATTTATTTAGCAAAACAGCTTGGTCAATTATCCTATGTTGATGCTTCGCGGATAGGTATGTTTGGCTGGAGCTTTGGTGGTTATATGTCGAGTCTTGCCATAACCAAAGGTGCCGATGTGATTAAAGCAGCAATCGCTGTAGCACCGGTAACCAATTGGCGCTATTATGATAATATTTATACCGAACGTTTCATGCGTACTCCTCAGGAAAATGGCAAAAACTACGATGCAAATTCACCCATTAATTTTGTAGATAAAATTAAAGGTAACTACCTCATTATACATGGCACGGCTGATGACAATGTACATTTTCAAAATGCCGTAGAAATGGTAAATGCCATGATTAATAAAGGGGTAAAATTTGACAGTGAATTTTATCCAAAT
>JBIINH010000200.1:0-3343 GCA_044337585.1 Bacteroidia bacterium | reverse complement strand
ATGATACCCTACTTTATATTAATTCTTTTCACGCTACTTTAGATTTAATGTCAATCTTAAAAGGCAAACATTTTGTAGTGAATGAAATCTTATTAATTAAACCTTTAATCAATGCACTCATTCTTAAAAATGGCAAGGCCAATTGGGACATCATAAAAACGGATACCACCACAGATCTTGCTTCTGTTGCGGATACATCTGAAAGTAATTTTTCGCTAAAATTAGAGTCCTTTCAAATAACAAATGCCAATATCACTTTTATAGACGATGAAAGTAATATAAATGCAGTTATTGAAAACTTTTCTCATCAACTGAAAGCAGAGATTAATAATAGTGAGTACGCATTAAACATGCAAAATACCATACAGAAACTTAGCTTTACGTTGAGTGGTATTAAATACATCAATAATGTAAATACAAAATTTGATGCAGAGATTAATGCCAATATGGATGACATGAAATTCACTTTTGCAAAAAATGAATTGCACCTTAATGCACTGATGTTGGCTTTCGATGGCTGGTTTCAGATGAAAGATGACGACATGATAATGGATATAAAATACAATACACCATCTTCAGAATTCAAGCATTTTATTTCACTAATTCCTGCTATTTATGCAAAAGACTTCGAATCGGTAAAATCTTCCGGAAAACTTGCCCTGAGCGGCTATTTTAAAGGTATATATAATAGCAAATCATACCCTCAGTTTGATTTTACTGTAAATGTTGACAATGGAAATTTCCAATATCCAGGTATGCCTGTTGCTGTTTCAAACGTTAATATTGACTTTAAAGCTTTCAATCTAACTTCAAATATTGAGCATACAAAAGTAGATTTCAGTAAGTTTACTATGCAATTAGGGAAAGATGCTTTTTCGGCAAAATTCTTTGCTGAGAATCTTTTCAAAGATCCATTGATAGATTTGATGGTATACGGTCGTGTTGACTTAGAAAATATAATGAAACTGTTGCCTTCCGATGAAACATTTTCAGTTTCGGGAATTGTAGCTATGGATTTGCTTGCAAAAGGCAATCTTTCAACTATTGAAAAACAGCAGTATCAGAATTTCAATGCTTCAGGGAATGTATCGGTAAATAACTTAAAATACAGTTCTAAAGATCTGCCTATGCCATTTTATCTAAACAAACTTTTGCTTAATTTTTCTACACAAAAAGTATCAATGCCGGTATGTGATTTGAAAATAGGGAACTCAGATTTTGCAATGAATGGTGAGTTGTCAAACTTTTTTTCTTACATCTTTTCTGATGGAACTATAAAAGGTAATTTAAATATCAAATCGAATAAAATCGATGCAAATGAATTTCTTGCAGAAAACACAAACACCAGTAATACCGAAATTGCAGCTGATACTTCCGTGTTGGAGTCACCACTTATTCCTTCAAATATTGACTTTACGTTAAATGGAAATATCTCACAGCTTATCTACACCAATATGGATATCACTAATTTTATTGGTCAAATTAAAGTTGCTGAAAGCCGCTTAATGTTTAATAATATTCAAATGCAAACACTTGGCGCTTCTATCAATATGAAAGGATATTATGAAACGACCAATCCTGCATCTCCCTCAATGAATATGAACTTTGGTATTAAAAATATGGACATACAAAAGGCATTCTCCACTTTCAATACCATTCAAAAGCTAGCACCAATTGCTGAGAATATGTCGGGTGCATTCTCTACAGCATTTACTATGAAAACCAATTTAGATAAGTATTTAAATCCTGATTTAAACACACTTTATGCAACGGGAATTGTCAATATTTCCAATGCAGAGATTAAAAATGTTAAGTTATTCAATAATGCTGCTGATATTTTAAAGTATGATGCAATTCGCCAACCATCATTAAAAAATGTGAATATTGAATTTACAGTACAAGATGGAAGAATTGATACCAAACCATTTGACGTCAATTTATCTGGACAAAAACTTACATTAAGTGGCAGCACAGGGTTGGACCAAACAATAAATTATAATGGTAAAACAATAGTGCCAAAGAGTGCTTTAGGTGTAGCCAATACTGCCGTTAATAGTGCAGTAGCTAAACTCAATCAAACAGCTGGGAGCAATGTTAAATTGCCAGAAACCATTCCGGTTAATTTAATGATAACTGGCACATTTTCAGACCCCAAAATTGAGACCGATTTATCAACTATTGCAAAACAAGAATCAGATAACGTTAAAAAGCAATTATTAGATCAAGCGAATAGGAAAAAAACTGAACTAGAGTCTCAAGCAAAAGCAGAGTTAGAAAAACAAAAGGCTGATTTGGAAAGACAAAAGAAAGAAGCTGAGGCAAAGGCAAAAGCTGAATACGATAAACAAAAAGCCGAAGCTGAAGCCAAAGCTAAAGCTGAAGCCGAAAAAGTAAAAAAACAAGCCGAAGCAGAGAAAGAAAGACTTAAGAAACAGGCAGAAGAAGAAGCTAAGAAAAAAATAAAAGGGGTATTTAAATAACACGAGGATATTTTGGCACGATTTTTATCTTATAAACCTAAATTAATAAATAATATGAAAATGAAATCATTTGTACTTGCTATTGTTATCTTGACATTATTTACGTCATGTGCACAGAGAAAAGTTGAGAGGATAGACCCATCAACCCAAACTGACTTGAGTGGAAGATGGAATGATACCGACTCACGATTAGTAGCTGAAGAAATGATAAAAGATGTATTGGATAAACCTTGGAGGCCTCAGTTTTTAGGTAAATATGATCGTAAGCCCGTGGTAATTGTTGGTTCTGTAAGAAATAAGTCTACTGAACATATAGAAGCTTCTATATTTATTAAAAATATTGAAAAAGCATTTATTAATTCAGGAGTTGTTAGTGTTGTTCAGTCAGGAAAAGACAGAGATGAAGTTAGAGATGAAAGAAGTGAACAACAAATTTTCTCATCTGAGGAATCTCGTAAAAAATGGGGCAAAGAAAAAGGAGCAGATTTCATGATGAATGGTGTTATCAACTCAATCGTTGATCAATATAAAAATAAGAAAACCATTACTTATCAGGTAAACCTAGAACTCACCGATTTGGAAACAAACGAAAAAGTGTGGATTGGCCAGAAAGAAATAAAAAAGTTCATAAAGAACTAACCCGAATCACATAAGTTTTCACCTAATTATATCATGAAAAGCTGGATAGTATTGATTTTTACTATGCTCTTGCTTACAGCATGCGCTACATATTATAAAAACCAGCAAGATTTTATGCAGGCTATTTATAACGATAATTATGCTTTAGCAGATAAAATATTAGGCGAAAAAAAGGTGAGAAATAAAGACGAGCTACTCTACTTTTTAAATAGAGGTTCACTTCA
>JBIINH010000066.1:0-11731 GCA_044337585.1 Bacteroidia bacterium | reverse complement strand
GGGCAAAAGCAAGCCGAACTTTTCTACGAACACTACAAACACATTCCATTTGACTTGGTAATCACATCAGCTCTTCAGAGGACAAAACAAAGTGTTGAGAGATTTATAAATAATGGATTGCCACATATAGTGATGCCCGAGTTAAATGAAATAAGTTGGGGAATTTTTGAAGGCAAGCCTCAAAATGTAAATGAGAAAATGTTTTATCACGAATTAATAGCGCAATGGGATAGAGGAAACTTTGAAGCAAAAATACCAGGAGGAGAGAGCCCAGCTGAACTCTTGGAAAGGCAAAAAAAAGCAGCTAAATCAATTATTGAGAAAGAAGATGCCGAACATATTTTGGTTTGCATGCATGGTAGGGCAATGAAGATTTTTTTATGCTTGTTGCTTAGTAAAGAGTTGTCAAATATGGAATTATTTCAACATACCAACCTTTGCCTTTATTTATTGGAATATAGCCAAGATGGATTTAGCTTATTAAAGTCAAATGATATTTCTCACCTTCAACAATAATGCGATACATCTTTTTATTCATATTGTTAACCATCAATTTGCAATCGTTTTCGCAAGCGCGCAAAACGGATGGCATACTTTTAGATTACTTGCTATCGGGTTATATTGGGGTTTCTACTGGATTGTCTATTCCCGTATCAGATTATGCCAGCACTGAATATACAAAGTATGCTGCTAGCTATGCTACGCCCAGTTCTGTATTCCGAATTCAAGCCGGATATGAATTTTTGCCGTTTTTGGGTTTGAGATTGGCCTATATCAATTTAAAAAATGGCGTTAATACCAAAGCATTACAAGAAGACATGAACAAGTACCAAACATTTAGTCCATTTGTATCAGGAAATTCTGAAGTAACTGCATTGAGTGCCGATAACTATGAAATGAGTGGCGTGCAGTTGGGGTTATTTTATCCATTTCGGATGTCAAAAACAACAATCGAGGTGTTTGCAGAAGCAGGACTTACAAATACTGTATTTCCTGAATTTCGGTTCACCGTTTTGAATACGCAAACTAATGATCAGTTTAATTTTTTGACCACATCGTCTAGCGCCAATCAAATTGCATTTAGCGGAGGCTTATTATTTAGGCACAAATTGTATAAAAATATTTTATTGTTAGGGGGCGGAGAATTTACCTACAGCGAACAAGAATACACCGATAGGCGCCTTGTTTTTCAGCAATTTGGAATTGCATTTTCAATTATTGATTACACACAATTCTACCAAATGATTAATCTACATATAGGCTTGGCATATCAGTTTGAATAAATGCATTAATCTTCTTTGGTCCAATTGGCTCTATCCATTGGACTAAATTGCCATGGAGCCTGGTTATTTTCCAAGTTATTAAACATGTTGTTAAGTGACGAAGGAGCAGAAGATTGTTCCATCACTTTAAATCTGCGCATTTCAACAATGATTTCCATAGGATTGATGTTTACTGGACAGGCCTCTACACATGCATTACATGTGTTGCAAGCCCAAAGCTCTTCTTCACTAATATAATTATGAAGATTTTTTCCGTCATCTTGAAAAGTGCCCTTATTATGATCAATATTTTTTCCCACTTCCTCTAGGCGGTCTCTTACATCCATCATGATTTTTCTAGGCGACAATAATTTACCCGTAATATTTTGCGGGCAACTTGAGGTACACCGTCCGCACTCTGTGCAAGTGTATGCATCCATGAGGTTTTTCCAAGTAAGATCCTGCACATCTTTTACTCCAAAACTAGTTGGTGGTTGATAGCCCTCTGGAGTAGCTGCAGATGGATCAAGCATAAGTTTTACTTCTTGGGTTACACTGCCCATATTGTTTAATTCACCCTTGGCATTTAGGTTAGAGTAAAATGTGTTTGGAAAGGCCATGATGATATGAAAGTGTTTGCTAAATGGAAGGTAATTCATAAAGGCAAAAATTCCAATTATGTGAAACCACCAAGCAGCCCTTTCTATAAAAACAAGCATGCCATCACTAAAATTAAGCATATTGAATATTGGCACAATAAGCCAACTGCTAATTGGGAATGAACCTGCGGCAAAATAATGATCATTTCCACGGCCTTGTAAAATTTGATCGGCAGCATTCATTTTTAATAAAGCAGCCATCAGTATTATTTCAACAAATAGAATTGTGGCCGCATCTCTATTTGCAAACCCCTTTAGCTCGGACCCTTGAAAGCGCCCCAATTTCAATATATACCTTCTGCTAAGGAAGAAAACGCATGCCACTAAAACACCAAAAGCTAAAATCTCAAAAAATCCAATAGCAACGTCATACACAGGACCCATAAATGATAGCACGCGGTGTGTTCCAAATATGCCATCAATTAATATTTCGACTACTTCAATATTGATAAGTACAAACCCAACATAAACCACCAAATGCAAGAAGAAAGGAATAGGACGTGCAACCATTTTGGTTTGTCCAAAAGCAACTTTCAGCATAGTTTTAAATCTTTTTGGCTTGTTGTCACTTAGGTCGATATCCTTGCCTAATAATATGTTTCTGCGAATTTTAGCCAGATTTTTAGTAAAGAAATAAATGGCGATTCCGCTGATAATTACAAAAAGTATTTGTTCAATCATGTGCTGATTATTTTGATACAATAATAATAAAGAAACACACGAGGCAGTAAAATGCTTAATTTATTGAAAATATTTTTGCACACCTTTTAGAAAAGTCTACATTTGCAATCCTTAAAACAAAATTGAGGTAGAGCAAAGGACTGAAATAGAAAAGGTGCGGTAGCTCAGTTGGTAGAGCAAAGGACTGAAAATCCTTGTGTCGGGGGTTCGATTCCCTCCCACACCACCCAAATAGAAACCCCGAATAGTCGGGGTTTTTTTATGCCTAGTGTCGGGGTGTTCTCCTGCTTTTAGCGGGATTTCCACACCACAAAGCCTCGAATTTTGAGGCTTTCAATCACAAGAATAGTTATTAGCTGTTTCCCCGATACTCCGGTTTCTTTGGGCATCATCTATGTGAGGCGATTATTTGTCAAGTTATTTGAGACTAAATACAAAAAAAGCCCCATTTACAGGAGCCTTTTATTAAAGTTTTCAATTTGAATAGTTCCTCCCTAAAAGTAATAAACAATGCAATGGTTATTGATTAATCACAATTTTTGTAACATGTTGGCTTGCTGATTGGGAGATAACTAAAAAAAATATTCCCGTTTTTAATTCAGGCAAGTGTATTGTTTCTTCAAAAGAGGCACCTGTTGAATTCTTGTTGTAAAGCGTAGCCACTTTAGCTCCTTGCATATCAAATATCGAAATTTCTGTAGCAACAGAAGGAATACCCGTAAATCTTACGGTTAATAAATCAGACGCCACTGTTGGATACACCGAAACCTGATTGATATTGTTTTTATCGTCAATAGCAGTGAAGCCTTCTTTATAAACGCGCATTGTAGTAAGTTGGGTAACATCACCCCCTTTGTGTCCGTCATGGTTTGAATTAAATGCACCATAAAAGACCACTTCGTTTATCATAGCATCCGGTGCTATCCAATCGAAATACCAAGAAAGTGAATCTACACCATCAACACCTGCAGTTCTGTAGGTGATATATTTATCATTTCCTACAAGCTTAGTAGTTAGTGTATCCGTAACTTCTATGGTTCCTAACAAATTACCTTGCACATCCTGTGGTGATACTTGAAATCCAAACCTGGTATGTCCGATTCGGGTATTGGTTGCTTTGATGGTATATTTTTGTCCGGGTACGAACCCACTAGCTGGAATATTTGAAGTAATCCAACCATCAACATTTACTGCCACTCCGCCATGGCAGACAGTACAATTTTTTAAAGAATCTCCCGGTGAGCCTGTGTGTCCGGGTTCTGTTCCGTCACGCTTTCCTAAAATCTCACCAAACGACTGAAGCAAAATGAAAAGACACACTGTACCAAATGCATATAAAACGGACTTTTTCATAGATTAAATTTTTTACTAAAGTGCTAAGATTTAAAAAAGTAAGTACAAATCCAACTAAATTATCAAATTTGCCTTTTGGTAAGTTAAATGACAAAGCAGAAATATCATTTTCATAAAGGCTGGCTTGCAGCAACCACTGTTTGGTTTGCGTTTATCTTATTTGCAACAATTACCAATGCACAAACGCTGAGTCGTATTTTATTAAAAGATATCTTTGGTTATGATAAACCCATACATATGATATTGTTTGGGGTGCAAGCATTTTTGCTTATAAAAACAAAGCCATTTGTATCAGATAAAAATAGATGGATAACGCAAAGCTGCTTAATGAGTATTGCTTATGGGGTGCTTACTGAAGTGTTGCAAGGGGTTATTACCACCACCCGCTTTTTTGATTATTTTGATATGTTAGCCAATGCATTGGGATGTATGATTGTTTGGCTATTAATTCGCAACAGAAAACAAGTTGCATCCTAGTTTTCGGAAACGTACATTTACAGCAAATTTTAAAGATATGACAGCGTTGCTAAATAATAAAACGGTACTTGTTACAGGTGCCACAAGAGGTATAGGAAAAGGTATTGCCATGAAATTGGCTCAAGCTGGAGCCAACATTGCTTTTACATTTGTAAGTTCTGTAGAGAAAGCACTTGCTTTTGAATCAGAGCTATCAGCCTTAGGTGTGAAAGCTAAAGGTTATCAAAGCAATGCAGCAGATTTTGCTGAAGCGGAGAAATTGGTTGATGAAGTTGTAAGGGAATTTGGTTCGCTAGATGCCTTAGTAAACAATGCTGGAATTACACGAGATACATTGCTTATGCGCATGAGCGAACAGCAATGGGATGAAGTATTGGATACCAATTTGAAATCGGCTTTTGCCCTTACTAAAGCTGCGATGAAACCCATGATGAAAGCAAAAGCAGGAAGCATCATCAATATTACCTCAGTGGTGGGCATTACTGGAAATGCCGGTCAAGCAAATTATGCTGCATCAAAAGCAGGTATGATTGGACTTACAAAATCGGTAGCAAAGGAATTGGGTTCAAGAAATATTAGATGTAATGCCATTGCTCCAGGGTTTATAGAAACAGAAATGACAGAAGCACTGTCTGAAGAAGTACGCAATGAGTGGACAAAAGGAATTGCACTAAAACGTGGAGGAAAACCAGAAGATGTAGCAAATTGTGTTTTGTTCCTTGCATCAGATATGTCGGCCTATATTAGCGGCCAAACTATCAATGTGTGTGGTGGTATGGTAATGTAATTCAATTTTATACAATTGCAATTAAGCGCTGAATATTCGCTTTGGTTTATTGTGCCTATCCTTTTTATGGCACTTGGCTGTGCATGGTTTTTTTACAAAGGAAACCCGCTTAAGCTTGAAGAAAAAAATGCTAAGACCATTACTATAACACTTGGTATTATTAGATTCTTCAGTATTTTTATTGCATTACTGTTATTGCTTGGCATTTTTTTAAACCTCATTACCCAAAATATAGAGAAACCTCTGGTTGTTATTTTATCAGATGCATCATCATCAATTACCCAATCTTCGGACGCAAAATTTTATAAAGAGGAATATGCTCAAGAGCTTAATCAGATTTCAGAAGAGTTATCTAATGATTATGTTGTAAAAAGATACTTGTACAGCGATGAGTTGACCTCTGATAAAGGAAATTCATATTCGGGGAAAGCAACAAATATCGCTATTCCATTACAAGCTATTGCAGATAAATATGCAGATGAAAACTTAAGCGCGGTAGTGTTAACTGGAGACGGCCTATACAATCAAGGTTCGAATCCTTTAGACATTGCTTCCGCGTTTCCGGTTTCAATTTACACCGTATTGTTAGGCGATACCATTTCATCAAAAGATCTATTTATAAAGCAGGTACGCAATAATGAAGTTGCATTTACTGGGAACAATATTGCGATACAAGTTGATGTTTCTGCATATGAACTAAACAGTTCCAACACCATACTTTCCATTAGCCAAAACGGAAAGGTGCTATTGACCAAACCTATACAAATAGCATCCAATCGATTTTTTCAGACTCACTCATTGGTCGTGCCAGCAATAGGAGGAGGAATGCAACAATACACCATAAAGATTGATGCAATTAATGGGGAAAGAAACATAGCTAATAATATTTACAATGTTTATGTTAACCTCATTGATAATAAGCAGAAAATATTGCTCATAGCCAATACGCCACATCCAGATCTTGGAGCACTTCGCAAAGCCATAGAAACAAATGAAGGATATGCTTGCGACTTAGCATATATCCAAAGTTTTAACACAATAGATATTGAAAAATATAGCTTGGTTATTGCCCATCAATTACCAGGCTGGCGGGCCGAAGGCTTGTCATTGCTACAGTTGCTAAAAAGTAAAAATGTACCAATCATGCTTGTTGTAGGTTCGCAAACAGGACTTAATTATTTGATGCAGTTAGAGCCATCCATTCGCATTCAGTATAAGCAAAATGTAGCCAACGAAGTGTTGCCGAAATACAATGAACAATTTACCCTATTTGGAATTAACGAAGACGAGCAATTAACATTTAATAAGTTGCCACCATTAAGTGCGCCATTTGGAAACTATCAACTTTTTGGTGACTATGAAGTACTATTTAGCCAGCATATAGGTAGTGTAGCATCGGGATTTCCTCTTTGGTTGTTCGTTAGAAATAACGGAAATCGCAGCGCAATCATTTTTGGTGAAGGAATATGGAAATGGTATTTGGCAGATTTTGGGTTATCACAACAACAACATGTGCCGCTAATTATTAATAAAACTATACAATACCTTTCTGTAAGAAAAGATCGGTCTAGATTTGTGCTACAACATAAGCCTCGCTTTTTTGAAAATGAACCACTTTTTATAGAAGCCGAAAGGTATAATGAATCCTACGAACTTACACAAGAAGATGAGGTAACCATTGTGGTAAAGAATGAGAAGGGTAAAGATTTTAAATATACGTTTAGTAAAAATAATAATAGGTATCAATTGCAAGCAGGGCTTCTTCCTGCGGGAAAATATACCTATATAGCAATAGCAGAGCGCAATGGCAAAGCAGAATCTAAAAAAGGAAGCTTCATAATTATACCATTGCAGTTAGAATTGCTGAGTAATGTAGCAGATGCTCAAATGATGAATGAATTGGCAGTAAGCACAGGAGGCAAAATGGTTTCTGCTAGAAATTTGATGACACTCAAAAATTTGATAATCAATGATAAAACAATAAAACCAATCATTCGAGAACAGGAATCGCTGAAGAAATGGATTGATTATAAATGGCTGTTTTTTACCTTAATTGTATTGCTTACAACCGAATGGGGTATACGTAAGTGGAATGGCACCTTGTAAAAATCATTTTCGCATTCGGGCTATAGTGCTTATTTTGCACTTCTTATGAAAATACTCGTAACAGGCGGCACAGGATACATCGGATCACATACTGTTGTAGAATTGCAACTAGCAGGATATGATGTGGTGATTTTTGATTCGCTCGAAAATTCAAGTGCTGATGTATTGCATCAAATAGAAAAAATTACAGGAATAAAGCCAACCTTTATTAAAGGAGATATAAGACAGAAATCCTCATTAAATGATTTGTTTTCATTGCACCAAGATATTGCAGCAGTAATACATTTTGCAGCCTACAAAGCGGTTGGCGAATCTGTTTCGCAACCACTGAAGTATTATGAAAATAACGTAAGCGGAACGGTAAACTTACTACAAGCAATGCATGCACATGCAGTGAAAAAAATCGTGTTCTCCTCATCTTGTACCGTATATGGTGATGTGGTCCCAGAAAATTTACCAGTAAATGAACAATCAAGTGTTGTGGTAGCAAACTCACCATACGGAAATACAAAGCAGATATGTGAAGAAATACTACTAGATGAAACAAAGGCATCTGATTTGGCTGTAGTTTCATTACGCTACTTTAATCCTGTAGGTGCGCATGACTCAGCACTAATTGGGGAGTTGCCAATTGGTGTACCCAACAACTTGGTGCCATTTATTACCCAAACAGCGATAGGGAAAAGAAATGCACTTACCGTATTTGGAAATGATTATCCTACACCTGATGGCACATGCATTCGTGATTATATTCACGTGGTAGATTTAGCAAAAGCACATTTGGCGGCACTTCATTTTATGTTGCAAAATAAAAATGCAGCAAGCTATGATGTCTTTAATATTGGAACCGGAAATGGAAATAGTGTATTAGAAGTCATTCAATCTTTTGAAAAGGTGAGCGGCCAAAAACTTAATTATGCGATTGGTCCTCGTAGGCCTGGAGATGTAGTGCAGATATTTGCAGCATGCGATAAGGCACAAAAGCAATTAAACTGGAAAGCAGAACGAGATTTGGATAATGCCATGTTGACTTCATGGAAATGGGAACAACACCTTGCATTGCACACAACAAACCAATAATAACTAAACAATGAACAAAGAGAGAAAAATATTAATCACAGGAGGGGCAGGTTTCATTGGCTCTCATGTTATAAGGCTATTTGTAAATAAATACCCTCATTACAAAATTTACAACCTTGATAAGCTTACTTATGCGGGTAATCTTAAGAATATAACCGATATAGAGTCGGCACCAAATTATCATTTTATAAAAATTGATATTGTAAATGGTGATGAAATAAATAGCTTGTTTGAAAAGGAAAAGTTTACAGATGTAATACACCTTGCTGCCGAAAGCCATGTAGACCGAAGCATTACAAACCCTATGGAATTCGTAATGACCAATATTGTTGGAACGGTAAACTTACTTAATGCATTTAGAAATACGTGGAAAGATAATTATGAAGGTAAACGTTTTTATCATGTAAGTACCGATGAAGTATATGGCAGTTTGGATGATGGAGGTTTTTTTCTTGAAACTACACCGTACGACCCTCAGTCACCTTATTCAGCGTCAAAAGCAAGTTCTGATCATTTTGTTAGGGCATATCGCAACACTTACAAAATACCCGTTGTGATAAGCAATTGTTCAAACAATTACGGTCCCAACCAATTTCCTGAAAAATTGATACCACTAATGATACATAATATCCAAAATAATAAACCACTGCCGGTTTATGGCAAAGGAGAAAATGTACGTGATTGGTTATATGTTATTGACCATGCACGCGCAATTGATGATGTTTTTCATCAAGGTAAACTGGGCGAGACATACAATATTGGTGGTTTTAATGAGTGGAAAAATATAGACCTTGTTAAAGTCATTTGTCGTACAATGGATAAAAAACTGGGTCGTTCGGAAGGCGAATCAGAAAAGTTAATTACCTATGTAACCGACAGGGCAGGCCATGATTTACGTTATGCCATTGACGCTAACAAAATCATGAACGAATTGGGATGGAAACCATCTTTGCAATTTGAAGAAGGAATTGAGAAAACGGTAGATTGGTATTTAGCCAACCAGCAATGGATGGATGAAGTAACCAGTGGCGAATACCAAAAATATTATACAAGCATGTACACAGCACGATAATTTGTAACCATGAAAGGAATAATTTTAGCCGGAGGAAGCGGCACCCGATTGCACCCATTGACACTTGCCGTTAGCAAGCAATTAATGCCGGTGTATGATAAGCCCATGATATACTATCCGCTGTCAACATTGATGTTGGCAGGGATTAATGAAATTCTTATTATTTCTACCCCACACGATTTGCCTGGATTTCAAAAACTATTAGGTGATGGATCGCAAGTGGGTTGTAAATTTGAATATGCTGAACAGCCAAGTCCTGATGGGCTCGCACAAGCTTTTATAATAGGAGAAAAATTTGTTGGTAAAGATAAAGTAGCGCTTATTTTGGGTGACAATATTTTTTTTAGCGCAGGGCTAAGTACTTTGCTTAAAGAAAACAATAATCCCGATGGTGGGGTTGTGTTTGCCTACCATGTGAGTGACCCAGAGCGCTATGGTGTGGTTGAATTTGATGCACAAATGAAGGCGATTAGTATTGAAGAAAAGCCAATCCAACCCAAATCAAACTATGCCGTTCCGGGATTGTATTTCTACGACAATGAAGTGGTTGAAATAGCAAAAAATATCAAACCATCGCCACGAGGGGAATTGGAAATAACGGATGTGAATCGTGTGTACCTTGAAAGAGAAAAACTGAAAGTAGGTGTTTTGCAAAGAGGCACGGCTTGGCTTGATACAGGTACCTTCAACTCGTTGATGCAAGCCGGACAATTTGTGCATGTCATTGAAGAAAGACAAGGCTTGAAAATCGGATGCATCGAAGAAATAGCCTACAAAAATGGCTGGATCAATAAAGAGCAATTGAAAGTTGAAGCCAATAAACTATTAAAAAGCGGCTACGGTCAATATTTACTAAATCTGATAAAATAATTAACGATACCATATGAGTAATCCTCAACATGATGCACTAAAAAAGTATACCTGGCAAATTAATTATGCCCTCCAACATTATACACCGCATGCATTAGTCGTAAGCAATTTTAATCACGTATTGATTTGTGGCATGGGAGGTTCGGGCATTGGTGGTCAAATAGCCAGAAGCATATTTGCCTCTGAATTTCCATTGGCAATTACAACACTTGCCTCCTACGATTTGCCAGCATATGCAAACGATAAAACACTCGTTATTTTAGGCTCATACTCAGGAAATACAGAAGAAACACTTGCTGCATTTGATAAGGCAATACAAAAAGGCTGTACGGTGATTACACTTTCATCAGGAGGAAAATTATCAAGTCTTGCTAAGGAGATGAATATTCCTTGCTACAAAATTGAATCAGGTTTTCAGCCACGCATGGCATTGGGTTTTTCCCTCACCTACCTAATCCTCATTTTGGGCGAATTGATGGGAAAAGATAATAAGCCAGCGTTTCTAGAAATCATAAAAGATATTGATGAAGATGAAGAAGATGAGTTGTATAAATATGCAGAGCAAATTTACAATCAAGTAAAAACAGTAACCAAATCAAAGTTTGTTATCATCACAGATCCCGATTACGAAGCTTTGGGAATTCGCTTTGCACAACAGATTCAAGAAAATGCCAAGCATGAATGTTTTGTACACGTTTTGCCCGAAATGAATCATAACGTGATAGAGAGCTATTATGGAAGACTTGATTCTGTTTTCTTTTTTATCCATTCGCATCAACACGAAAGGATTGATGCCCGTTTTGAATTCCTCACCAATTTGCTCGAAGTAGAAAACCACAAAGTTGTACATTTCACTACCGAATCATTTGGAATCAAACAGGTATACGAATTAAATTACACCCTAGATTGGTTGTCGCTAATGGTTGCCGATCACCGCAGGGTTGATTCATTGAATGTGCCTAATATCACATCACTCAAAGATTTTTTAGATGAGGTATCAACAGCACAATGAGTTGGCTCAATAAAATATTTTCATCTGCCCCAAAAACAGTTTCAGAAGGTTTCATCAATCCAGTTACAACGGAATTACATTCTCACCTCATCCCAGCAGTAGATGATGGTGTACAAAGCATGGAACAAAGTGTAGCAATATTAAAACGCTTTGCAGAGCTAGGTTACAAAAAGGTGATAACCACACCTCATATCATGGCTGATTTTTATAAAAACAGTAAAGAAAACTTGTTGCCTGCATTGGATGAAGTAAAGAATGAGCTAAGCAAACAACAAATCGATATTGAGCTTCAAGTAGCATCCGAATACATGATTGATGACATGTTTATTGATAAAGTACTGAGCAAACAGTTGCTCACATTTGGAAATAACT
>JBIINH010000065.1:0-11735 GCA_044337585.1 Bacteroidia bacterium | reverse complement strand
TTCTTTTAAGCATATTTTCATTTTATGTATAAATCTGTTCTTGACTCAGCACTTTGAGCTTCTCCATAATTTAATGCAGGTGCGGTGCTACAACGTGTCAGTTGACCACCAATATGGTTGCCCAATTTTGTATTATAAAACTTCTCCACTAATTCTGACATTTTAATTGCATAGTCTACCAACCTGTCTTCTAGGTCATATTTTTTTGAATCTGATGAAATTATACTCTCTTTTTGCATAATATGCATTTCATTATTCGAAATTCGACATTCAATATTCGAAATTCCTACTTCTTCTTTTTAAACATTTCCAGCATACGGTCGGTTACCACAAATCCACCCACAACATTGAGTGTGCCCAACACTACGGCCAGAAAACCCAGCACAAGTGAAATAGTATCCTCAGCCTGGCCCATTACAATAATGGAACCGATGATAACCACACCATGTATGGCATTGGCTCCGCTCATCAGCGGTGTATGCAATACGGAAGGGACATGTCCGATTAGCTCAATCCCCACAAAAATCATCAGAATGATGAGGTAGAACATTTCTTTGTTGTCAGAGACAAATGATAGTATAGTTTCCATGATATTATTAATTAAGCATTAGCTGTTTGTAATGATGGATGCACCACTTTTCCCTGATGGGTAATGAGGGTTCCTTTGGTAATTTCTTCTTCCAATTCCCACTTCATGCCTTCCTTGGTTGAAAGATGGGTAAGGAAATTATAAATATTTTTTGCGTATAGCTCGCTGGCATTTTGCGAAAGTGTACTTGGCAAATTGCCTTGTCCCACAATAGTTACACCATGTTTTACCACTATTTTATCTAATTCACTTAGCTCACAGTTTCCACCTTGTTCTACTGCCATATCAACAATTACGCTACCAAGTTTCATCAGTTTTACTTGTTCTTCTGTAATGAGTATAGGAGCTTTTTTTCCTGCTACAAGTGCGGTTGTTATTACCAAATCAGCCGAAGCCAAGCTTTTATCAACTGCTTCTTTTTGTTTTACTAAATATTCGGCCGAAACTTCTTTGGCATAGCCACCTTCTACTTTCACGCCTTCTCCTTTAACTTCAATAAACTTCCCACCAAGAGATTCAACTTGCTCTTTTGTTTCAGGTCTTACGTCTGTAACTTCTACTATAGAGCCTAATCGTTTGGCGGTGGCTACTGCTTGTAAGCCTGCAACTCCCGCTCCAAAAATAAGGACCCTAGATGGGGTGATAGTTCCCGCGGCAGTCATCATCAAAGGAAATATTTTGGCCATATGGTCTGCACCCAAAATCACAGCTTTGTAGCCAGCAAGATTACTCTGAGAACTTAATGCATCCATACTTTGCGCCCTTGAAATGCGAGGCATTGCATCCATTGAGTATGCCGAAACGGCTTGTTTTGATAATGCCGCAACCAACTCAGGATTAAATGCATGGTATAGATATGAGATGGTGATACACCCTGGCTTCATTTTACTTATTTCTTCATTTGTTGGTGCATTTACTTTCAATAAAATATCCACCCCCGTAATTAATGTTGAAGCATCTTGAATAATGGAGCATCCGGCATCACTATAATTCTTATCACTAAAGTTTGAATTAAGACCTGCTCCTGTTTCTACCATGCAAGTATAGCCTGCTTTAATAAACTGAACCGCTACGGCAGGTGTAAGTGCTACACGCTTTTCCTTTTCTCTCGATTCTTTCAAAACTCCTATTTTCATATCTCGTTTTCTATTTAATAACCAAACAATTTTAATTGATTGCGCATTTACTTATGTGTAAATCTAAAACTATTTTCCACAAATTACCAAAAAGCACGAATGATTGCAGTTACTTATCACAATATTTATCAGCACCCGCTGCCAAATGGCCACAGATTCCCAATGTTGAAGTATGAACTTATCCCTCAACAACTTCTGCTTGAAGGTATAATTCAACAAAACCAATTTATCACACCACTAACTTGCGAATTGCCCATTTTAGAGTTAACCCATACCCGTGCATATATCCACGAATTAAAGATGGGCACTTTAACGGCATCACATATCCGTAAAATCGGATTTCCATGGAGCGAACAACTTTATCATCGCGAAATTACGTTGTGCCAAGGAACCATTGATTGTGCCATATATGCATTATCAAATGGTGCTGCCCTAAATATAGCAGGCGGAACCCATCACGCCTTTGCTGATAGAGGCGAAGGTTTTTGTTTATTTAATGACATAGCTGTTGCAGCTAATTATTTACTTTATAAAAAATTGGCAAACAACATACTAATTATAGATCTAGATGTGCACCAAGGCAATGGCACCGCATCCCTATTTAATAAAAATCCTGCAGTTTTCACACTTAGTATGCACGGAAAAAATAATTATCCATTCCATAAAGAAACTTCTGATTTAGACATTGAATTATTGGATGCAACAGATGATGAAAAATACTTAACTGAACTTAAATGTGGGTTAATTGAAGTTCAAAACCGTTTTACACCCGACTTTGTCTTTTATAATGCGGGTGTTGATATTTTACATACCGATAAATTTGGCCGATTGCAAGTAACCCAAAATGGTTGTGCAGAAAGAGACAAATTGGTCTTCAACTTCTGCAAATCATTAGATATACCTATTGCAGTGGCCATGGGTGGAGGGTATTCTCCCAATATTCAGGACATTGTGAATGCGCATGTAAATACCTTCAGGATTGCTGCATCAATTTTTGACTAAAAAATTTTCTTAAAATTTTTCTTGCTTTTTGAATTGCTGAAATTTTATTTCACAGCCTGAAAATAAATGCATGCGAAAGTTTGCATAAACCAATTTGAAATTATTTAATTTTGCCAAACCAATAAAGTAACCCGACAAAGCAATGACAACTAAAACAAAAACTAAACCTACCTCTTCCTTATTATTTGGAGGTTTTTATGATGTACCGGTAGATTTTGCCAGTGCAGCAAAAAAGAGAGATGATGAGGATGACGACCTAGAGAACGATGATCTGGAAGATGATGAGCTAGATATTGAGGAAGACGATGATGATACAGATGATATCGTTGTTGATGATGATCCAGATATCGATATTGATTTGGGTAAAGGGTTTAACTTTGATGACGAAGACGAAGAAGATGACGAATTTTAATATGTAAATTTAATCATAAAAAAGCCGCTAAATCTAGTGGCTTTTTTTATGGTATAACAATTACAGGACTTTCTGCAACATTACTTACATTTAGTGCCCTATCAACCAATTTGATGCGCAAAACCACGCTATCTGCCCGTTCCTGAAACAATGGAGGTAAGAACCTATAATCAATTTCGCCTCTTATTGCTTTAAACTTTCCATCGGGAGTTAAAGAACCCACTCTGGCAGAAACCCTAAATGTATCTGTGGTATTTGGTATAATAAATGGCACCAATTTCCCTCCTTTAACTTCTAAATATTCAATAAAAATATTATAATAAAATGGGTTGGTAATTTGCTGAAATTGGTCGGGTTGCCTATCGTAAGGAGGAAAGGTATCACTCTCACCTAAACCGATATCACCATCTCCATCCCTATATGAAAAAACAATAGCCAAAAGGGTATCGCTTCCAAAACCAAATCCTGTTGGGTCACGTTGGAAATAATGTGATTTATACTGGATAGAAGGTATTGATGGATAAATTTCTCTTTCTTTGCAAGACGATAAAACACCCGCAATAGCTACGACAAATATCCATATGGAGAATTTTTCTTTCAATCTTGATCAACTTATAAGTCCAAATGTAAAGAATTTTGACAAATTGGCTATTGAAGTGATGAAATATCAATTAAAAAACAACACCGTTTATGCCGAATATTACGATTTGGTGAATAACAGACTAGAAATCCCGTATTGTTTTCTACCTATTAACTTTTTTAAAACCCATCGAATTTATAGCAGATATGGCATTGAAGAAATAACGTTTAGCAGCAGCGCCACCACTGGTCAAGGTAAATCATTGCATCATGTTGCAAACGTATCGCTTTATCAAAAATCTTTTATTAACGCGTTTGAATCGCAGTACGGCAAAGCAGATGAATACGTCATACTTGCACTGTTGCCTTCATATCTTGAGAGGGAGGGATCATCTTTAGTATACATGATTGATTGGCTCATTCGTGAGAGCAAACATCCCCTAAGCGGATTTTATCTTAATGATTTTAACAAGCTTGCTGCTCAACTAAAGATGGCCAAAGTAACACAGAAAAAAGTTATTCTAATTGGTGTATCGTTTGCTTTACTTGATTTTGCAGTAGCCTTTCCAATATCATTTCCAGAATTAATCATTATGGAAACAGGAGGAATGAAAGGCCGTAAAAAAGAAATAACTAGAAGAGAATTACATGCAACGCTTAAAAAAGCATTTGGTGTGGCAAACATTCAATCAGAATATGGCATGACAGAAATGTTGTCTCAAGCCTATGCAATTAAAGACGGACTTTATAGGCCTGCTGCATCATTGAAAGTTATGATAACTGATACACACGATCCTTTTCGTGTATTGCCTAATGGCAAAACTGGTATAATAAATGTGATTGACCTTGCAAATATTTATTCGTGTAGTTTCATACAAACGTCCGATATTGGGATAACACATTCAAACGGACATTTTGAAATATTGGGAAGAATGGATAACAGTGAATTAAGAGGTTGCAGTTTGATGCATCTTTAGTTAGCTAATCTTGAGCCTGCACTCCATTGTAGGTTAGCCAATGATTTAGCAAACTTAGCCCTAAGCTCAACCAACTTAGCTTGTGATTCAATTAAACTTCTTTCTCGCATATTTACTAAAAACAAAGAGCTCTCTCCACTTTCAAATCTAATTTCTTCTGCATCTCTTAATAGCACTGCGTTTCTAACCAAATCATTTTGTATGCCTACTAGGTTACTTAAATTAAGAACCTCATTGTAAGAGGTAAAAATATTATTGATAATGGTTCGTTGATTTTGGTCAAACTCTAACTGCGATTGTTTTAACTTAAATTTTGTAGCTTCTAGCTTTCCTCGTTCTTTCCTTAATAAAATAGGCATATAAAATGTAGCACCAAATTTATAATTATTTGTAAGCACGTTATTCACTTCATCCCTGTTGCCGTAAGTAAAAGTTTGAAAAGGGTAATACTCTAAGTTTAGTTGAGGCTTTATTAATTCTGCTGATAACTTTCTTTCAATATCAATGCTCCTGATCTTGGCACTCATGGCCATAATTTCTGGGTGATTATCTTTTGCATTATTTAATAAGCGCTGCAAAGAATCATTGGATATTTTTTCGATTGTTAATGAATATGTCTGAGGGAAAGTATTTTCTTTTAATGCCAATGGTTCATTGTTCTCATTCCAAAGGTGATTGGAAAGAATAATTCCTGCGTTTTTAAAATCAAGCTCCGCTTCAATAAGCAACACTTCCCTTCTGGCAAATTCGATGTATGCTTCAACGGAATCAATTGGTTTTTCTTCTCCCAGCCGAATACGATTATTGATAAAAGACAAACGATCCTGAGCCACCCTGACGTTAGCTTGCATAAGTATTAATAATTCAAACGATTGTTGCCACTCCCAATAAACTTTTGCAGTCTCCAGTAACAGTTTATTTATTATTTTCACTTGTTCGGCTTGAGCCAAGTTTTGCAACACAAAAGCTTGTTGCAATGCCGCCCTACGTCTGTCAAAAAGCAACCCTTGACCAATGGGTACACTCAATCCTCCGTATAACAAACCATAATTGGCATACTGACCGGTTTCTGGATCAAATTTACCCACTTCAGGGTTGATGCTTGAGCCACTGCTTTGTTCGTACCCTCCTTTGATATCAACACCAATTCGGGTTGGAATTTTCACTTCTGGGGTAAAATAGGTATAGCTATTTTTCTCGTTCGTGGTTTTGTTTCGATAATCTACTGACGCTACTGGATCAAAAGCACCTCGTGCACTGCGTAATTCCATTTTGGCCTGCTGTGGCAATAAACGTGCTTGCTTGATGATGGGATGATATTGCACAACTTGGCTGTAGTACGAATCGAATGTTAGCTGAATAGAATCCTGAGCCGAAACAGCTAAAGAAGCAAAAAACAACAGCAACAAATAGTTTATCCGCATCAATTGCTTTCCTCCTCCTCTTTCTTTTTTGCTTTTTGTTTTTCATCATATCCAGAGCTTATTGCCATTTTATTAATTTCGGCAGTCATATCTGGAGGAAACCCATTGAATAATCGCCAAATTTCATAGCCTAAAAATACATTATTCAACATCGCCCAACCATATACCCCTGAACCAGCCCTGATAAGTTCTGGCCATGGATCATCGGCAGAGTCTTGTGTTACCAAGATTCTAAATTTCCCTTCATAGCTTGATACACGGTCAATTACTCGAACCTTGCCACCAAATGTACCAACAGATGAATTTGGCCACCCCGAAAATACAAGTGCAGGCCATCCGTCAAATTGAAGCCTTACATTACACCCTTCATATAAGAGTGGCAAATCAAGTGGTTTCACATATAACTCAACAGCAAGTTGTGCGTCTGAAGGTAAGATGGTTAATACTTCTTCGCCTTCTTTTATATATTCACCCAAACCTGCACGTGTTGCTTTTACGATGTATCCGTCCTGTGGGGCTTTAATCGCATAAAAGCCTGATCGCATTTGAAGGTTAGTGTACTCTACCCGCATCTTGCTCACTTCGGCTTGCGATTCAAATATCTCTGCAGCTGTTTCATTCAATGTAGATTCGGCTTTGGATATTTTATCCAAGTAATCCATTTCAATCGAATTAAGTTCTATTTCAGAGTTCCGTAATTCGTTCTGTGCTGTATTGAATTTATTGTCGGCCGAAATAAGTTTGGCTTGGGCTTCTTGTTTTTTATTGCTCCTGTTTTGAAGATCTGTTAATGATGCTAAACCTTGGTTAAAAAGTTTCTCCAAACGGGTATATTGATCTGATGCGAGTTGATAGTTTAACTTTGCGGCTTCTACTTCTGCCCGCTCACCTTCTACTTTAAATCTTGATTGCTCAACTTTATTTTTTGCTTGAGCTAATTTAAAACGCAACCCAGCTTCTAATGCTTTCACTTGCTTATCAAGTGCCTCTACTTTTTGCCCTTTCGATATAATTGCATCACTTTTGTTTTGAATCTGGTCATCTGTACGAGAAAGCAATTGAGGGTCAAAATATTTTTCTTTGGTTTCACTTATCACAACCAACGTGTCACCTTTTTTAACTTTTTGCCCTTCCCTAACAGCCCACTTCTCTATTCTACCAGCTATCACTGATGGCACCACCTGAGGCCTATCTTGTGGCCTAAATGGAATTACCCTACCGTAGCCTTGTATGTTTTGTTGCCATGGCAAAAATAGAAATGCAATAATCACAACAATAATCCAACGCATCCATGTGCGAATAATATAAATATGCTTAGGAGTAGTAAGCAATGCATTTGATTGCATGTTGCTATACTCTTTCTCTTTTTTGTCTCCTTTATTATTTCCTGACAGATTTAACATTTTTAGCTAATTATAGATAATTCATTACTTCATGATTCTTGATTTGCTCATATGAGCCTTCTGCAACTATTTTGCCTTCTTCCATTAACAAAACATTATCGCATCGCTGCATAAACTCTTTGTTGTTAGAAATAAAAATCAATGACCAATCCTGTTTTCTTGAAAAAAGATAATCAAGGAATTCCTTTTTCTCTGAGTAGTTAAACCTCATTGTAGAATCATCAATAATAAGCACGTGAGGGTTACGTGCAAGCGCGCGTGCCAGCATAAGTTTATGCTTCATACTATGTGGAAGAATATTGGCATGAGCCTCCAAATGAGTTTTAATTCCATGAGGCAAATTATTTACAAAATCTATTGCCTTTACTGCTTTAAGGCACTCTAGTACTGTAGATATAGACATCCCATTTTTCTGTAGTGAAATATTCTCCTCTATAGTACCTTCAAAAAAATCTTGATCGCTTAAATTATCTGCAACCCTGTTTCGATAGGTATTAAGATTGATTTCACTTAAGTGCATACCGTTTACAATAATTTTACCTTGATAATCTTCAAACAATCCAGCCAATATTTTAGCTAATGTAGATCTGCCTGAACCATTAGGACCACTAATACACAGAGAACTTGATGGTGGCAAATTAAATGATATGTTTTGCAGTACTGATTTTGAAGATGCAGCATACTTATAGGAAAGCGAGCCTAACTCCATGTTAATTTTTTTATCTCCAACTAACTCGTCAAAATCAATTCCCGTTTCACGTTCTGTTTTCAAGTCTGTAATCTCTCCTACTTTGTCAGCAGCAGTTAGCAAATCATAAACGCTTTGCAGTGTCGATATTAGTTTTTCTACAGATGAAATTACCAATAAGATAATAATTTCTGCCGCCACAAACTGCCCTAAATTAATTTGCCTGTCAACCAATAAAAATGCACCCAAAATGAGTAAGCCTGCAGTAACAAATACCTTAAACGCGATAATGGCTTGAAACTGTTTAACAATAACGTTGAAATGCTTTTGCCTATACTCTAAGTATTTGTTTAACAGCTTGTCCATTTTAGTTATAGGAAAAGCAAATTCTCCGGCCAACTTAAAAGTATGTATGGTTCTTGCCAACTCTTCTATCCAATAAGCTACTTTATATTTATACTTAGATGAATCAATATTAAACTGCAAAGCTTTGAAGCTTGTGAAATGGAATATAATAACAATAATTGAAATTAAAGCCAAACCGAAAATAATAAACAAAGGATGATACAAGGCCAACATAATCAATCCAAAAAGAATTTGAATACCTGCAGAGCTAAAATCAATTAATATCTTGGGTAATGCTTTTTGAATGGTTAAGGTATCAAAAAACTTATTCATCATTTCTGGAGCATACTTGTTCATGATTTTCTCCATTTTCAGTCGAGGTATTCGGTATGCAAACTCAAATGCTGATTTGGCAAAAATCCGTTGCTCTAACTTTTCTACCACTGTTAACTGCAATATCTGAATCCAACCTGCAACAAATGTTGCCAGAATAACAATAATGATTAATACGATTACGGAATTTAAAAACAGTCCGCCTGATACCAAACCAATGATAGCTTGAATACCAAGCGGCAGTGCTAAACTCACAAAACCCATCATAATGGCATAGAAATAAATTAAGCCAACATCTTTTTTCTCATTACGCAACAAATGCATCACACGCTGAACGGGTGAGGGTTTTACCAAGGGGTTTTCTGCTGTTAGTTCGCTTATTGAAAACAAAGAAGTTTTGGGCAAGAACGATAGCAGCAATACATCATCCATTCTTCCTTCATCAAAAGATTGAATATCGCCAAGCAAGTTATGTTCAACCAAATAAGCGATGTCTGCAAATGATGTACTGTTTACCGAATGTGGTGTTATTGACAGCTCATTTTTTGCAATTCTGCATTGCTTTTTCTCTAATTTAGATTTCGAAGTTTCTTTGCTAGCATACAATAGCACCGGTTCAAAGGTGTCCGTTTTTTGCAACACAATAATTGGAAATGATAAAGTCCCAAGTATTTGGTTAAACTCCTCCCTAGAAACCCTATTTACACTGGTAATCAATTCACTAACATATGTTTTCCGCTCAAATAACTGATAAAACTCAGAGAAGGTTTGTACCTCTTTATTGTTGTAACTTCTGAGGGCTTCATTAACTGCATACATATCAGGTTTAACTCCAATTATATCTGCAACTTGTTTAATAAAATGGGCAATATTCTCTGACTGCATATGAATTTTAATACAATTCGGTTAACAACATCTTGTTTAGTTGGTTTTAAACAAAACTTAAACGGGCACAAATTATGATATTAATCAAATAGTTTCTGCACTTAGATGCAAACAACTGTACTAAAATGAATAATACTTACAATATCAATAATATTTATCTTATAAAATGGGTAAAAAATGTGTGTATTTACGTAGTGATAGTATTAAATTTGCCTTCTATTTATAATTAAGACACAACATGACTATTGCAACAATCGCAAACAGGATTATTAGTGAGGCTTCACAGGCCAATATAAACCTCACCGCTGCACAATTGGTGGAGCATGCTATTAAAAATGGCGAAGGTGTATTAACAGACACAGGTGCGCTCATGGCAGATACGGGCGAGTTCACCGGCAGATCGCCAAAAGATAAGTTTTGTGTAAACGACAATAAAACTGAAAATACCGTATGGTGGGGTGATGTGAATCAAAAATTCGATTCTCAAAAATTCGAAGACCTACTCAATAAGGTTATCAACCATTATAAAGGCAAAAATATCTATGTAAGAGATGCCTATGCGTGTGCAGATCCTACATATAAACTAAATATACGAATCATTAATGAAACAGCTTACCATAACCTGTTTTGTCACAATCTTTTCCTTCGCCCTGAATCAAATGAATTAACTAATTTTGAAGCTGAGTGGATGATTTTAAATGCTCCAAGCTTCAAAGCTGTTCCTGCAGAAGATGGCACTCGTCAACATAACTTTAGTATCATTGATTTTAGCCGTAAAATTATATTAATCGGAGGCAGTGGCTATACCGGTGAAATGAAAAAAGGAATCTTCACTGTGTTAAACTATATCTTACCTGAGGAAAAGGGTGTTCTATCCATGCATTGTTCTGCCAATATTGGCAAAAAAGGAGATACAGCGATATTTTTCGGATTATCCGGTACTGGAAAAACAACCCTTTCGGCCGATCCTGAAAGAAAATTGATTGGTGATGATGAACATGGATGGGCCGATAATTCTGTCTTCAATTTCGAAGGTGGCTGCTATGCTAAATGTGTTGACTTAACCAAAGAAAAAGAACCACAAATTTTTGATGCCATTCGTTTTGGCTCATTGGTTGAGAATACACGCTTCTTTCCGAACACATCTACAGTTGATTATACCAATATTTCAGTTACTGAGAATACCCGTGCCGCTTACCCAATTTACCTAATTGATAATATCGCAACTCCATCTGTTGGGGGCACTCCCGAAAATATTTTCTTCCTTACTGCGGATGCGTTTGGTGTTTTACCTCCAATTTCAAAACTAAGCGCAGGTGAAGCAATGTATAGTTTTATTAGTGGATACACTGCAAAAGTAGCTGGAACCGAAGCAGGTGTTACAGAGCCTCAAGCTACTTTCTCTGCATGTTTTGGAAAAGCATTCCTTCCTTTGCATCCTGGTAAGTATGCCAAAATGCTTGGAGAAAAACTTAAAGCCAATCCAAATATCAATGTATGGCTTATCAATACTGGATGGACAGGCGGACCTTACGGTGTGGGATCACGAATGAAACTTTCCTATACACGTGCCATGATAACTGCCGCTCTTAATGGTGAATTAAATTCAGTGAAGTTTGAAGCACATCCAATATTCGGATACCACATGCCGGTTACTTGCCCTAATGTACCTGCTGACTTGCTTAACCCACGTAATACATGGGCAGACAAAACAGCTTACGATGCTCAAGCCAATAAGCTTGCAAATATGTTTGTGAAAAACTTTGAGCAATATGCTTCGGGTGTTGATGCTGAAATTTTAGCTGCTGCACCTAAAGCTACACAAAACGCATAGTTCAATAGCTAGCTTAATATTAAAAAGCGACTGCATGTTGTAGTCGCTTTTTTTGTATTGCTTTAGGTATTTTTTATGCTTTATTCTACATAAGAACATTGCTTTCTCGTCACATGACGCTAAGCTAT
>JBIINH010000199.1:0-3362 GCA_044337585.1 Bacteroidia bacterium | reverse complement strand
CAGAGTATTTGAAATGTCACCCCAAGGCATATTGAAGCTACTGCACAAATTTATATCCTACACCTCGAACTGATTGGATGTATTTAGGATTTTTCGGGTCTTCTTCGAAGTATTTTCGAAGTGCTAAAATGAAATTATCAATCGTACGTGTATTTGGTATTACGTTGTAGTCCCACACAACTTTTAAGATATGCTCTCTACTAACTACTTGGTTGATATTATCAATCAGTAATTTCATTAGAAGTATTTCTTTTTTAGTTAGAGAAATCTTACCCGCTGTGCCATGTGCTTCATAGCTTTCAAAGTTTATCCAATTATTGCCAAAGGTAAATGTTGAGGGAGTTTTACTTTCGCCAATTTGTTGTATTTTTTCGTTTTTAGCTATCAGTTTTTGCACCCTAAGAAGTAATTCTTCTAGGTCAAAAGGCTTAGTAAGATAATCATCAGCACCTTTACGCAAGCCTTGAATACGATCAGCCGGAGTGTTTTTTGCCGATAGAAATAAAACAGGAACTTCTGCATTGTGTAAGCGAATGTGTTCGCAAACCATCAATCCGTCCATTTCGGGAAGCATTATATCTAAAATCACCAAATCAAACTTTTGCTCTCTAAATATATGAATAGCTTCGGCTCCATTTCCTGCCAGCACCAATTGGTAGCCTTCCATTTCTAAGTTTAGCTTAAGCGCTTCCTGAATGTGTTCTTCATCTTCGACCAGAAGTATTCTGTGCATAGTGTTACTGTTTAATAATGATTTCGAATATAGTACCATTAGGAACATTATCACGTACTGCAAGTTTTGCCCCAATATGATTTATGAGGTTTTTGACAATAAAAAGACCTAAACCTGTACCTTTTGTTTTACGGGTTGACTCATCACCAACGCGATAGAACTTTTCAAAAACACGCTTTTTGTCTTGATCTGAAATACCTGCGCCTTCATCTTTTACAGAAATAAGGGTGTAGTTATTGGCTTGTTTCACACAGACCTCAACCGGCTTATCACTCGGGGAGTATTTTGTGGCATTGCTTAGCAAGTTTGTTAGTATAGCATCAAGTGCAGCTTCATCTGTCTCTACAAAGATATTTTCTTCAATATCTTTAATTATTCTTTTCTCAAGGTTTCTTGGCAATGCAAAATTATCTACACTTTGATTAATAAGTTTGCTAATGTTGGATTCAACTTTTTGTATTTCAAACTTTGAATTTTCTAATTGCGATGCGAGGAGAATATTTTCAACCAAATCGCGCAAGCGGTTAATTTCTGAAATGCTATTACGTATGAACTGCTCTTGTTGCGCGCCATCAAGTCTTCGTTTCAAAAGTGTTTCCATGTACAATTTGGCCGATGCAATAGGTGTTTTTAGTTCATGCGTAATGGCTAGCATAAAGTTATTTTGTCGCTTGTTTAGCCCCAAAATGCTATTAAGGCTTTGATAAATCCAAACGATGCCCCAGAAAAGTAGCATCAGCATTACACCACCTTCTAGCCCATACATCCACTTGGTACGTATATTTTTGTCTTCAAGCAACTTTAGGGCTGCTTCTGTTGGCCTAACAACAAATTGATTGACACAGCATCCAAAAACAATTTCTGTTTTGGGATATATTTGACTGAAATGTTCTTTGATGGTAGCAGTATCATTAAAAACACCGTCTTTTATTCCTTCTTGTACATCGAGAGTTGCTTGGAAACATTGCAATTGAAGGCTGTTTATTTTTGACTGATAAAGCTCATCGGCAGTGCGAATATGTGCAAATGTCCACCAACCAAAAGCGGTAATGGCATATACAGAAACGAATGCAAAAATGACTTCGGGGCGTTTAAGGATGCCGGGAATTTTATTCATGTGTTGGTTAAACTAATTTCTCACTCAATTTATCAACTTCAACACGTGCATTTTTGTTTTGGTAAATGATGTTATAGACGGCTTCGGCAATGGGCATTTCTACTTTAAGTTGAGCTTGATTAAGTTCAAACATAGACTTACATGCATAATATCCTTCTGCAATCATATTCATTTCAAGTTGTGCAGCTTTTACACTATATCCTTTTCCAAGCATAAGCCCAAACCTTCTGTTACGAGAGTGTTGAGAATATGCTGTAACCAACAAATCGCCAAGGTATGCAGAGTGATTAATTTCTCTTGGGTGTGAATGGATGGCATATAAAAAGGCTTCCATTTCGCGGATCGCATTGCTAATAAGTACGGCCTGAAAATTATCGCCAAAGCCTAATCCTTGACAAATGCCGCTTGCTACGGCATAAATATTTTTAAGTACTGCACCATATTCGGTGCCATTAATATCTCGCGATTCAATGGTTTTTATAAACCGGCAACTAAGCATTTGTGCAAATGTGTGTGTGGCATCTTCATTATGCCCTGCAATGGTAAGGTAAGAAAGCTTTTCGGCCGCCACTTCTTCTGCATGACACGGCCCAGATATAACCAACATTTGATTGTGTGAAACATCAAATGTATGCATCATATAGTCTGCCACTATTTGACGGCTATGAGGAACAAGGCCTTTAATTGCAGAGACAATATACTTTCCTTTAAATAATTCACGTTGGATATGATTGAGTGTTTTGTGAAGAAACGCAGAAGGGATGGCCAGCACGATGAAGTCAGACTCATTTATAACGAATTCTAAGTTCGAGGTTATTTCAACTAAATTTGGATATAATTCTACAGAACTAATGTAGTTTGGATTGTGTCTATGGGTTTTTATGTGTTGAACGGTTTCTTCATTTCTCATCCACCACTTTAAACGCCCAATTTTTTCCGGATTTGCTATTTTGTGTTCGGTAAGTATCTTGATAAGTGCAGTGCCCCAACTTCCTGATCCGAGTAGTCCAATATTGATTTCAGATGTTTTCATGTATGCGCAATGTCTTAATAATATGCGGAATTAAAAATAAGAGATAGAAATTCTATTTTACATCACAAGCTTTTTATATAAACGAGCATATGCACACGGTTACCAACTGCACTATTTTTTACTTTCTATAAACAATTTGTCTTTAGTTGTTATTGTTACTTTCGCTTCGTTTTTCAAGGTACGGGAGATGGCACTGTACGGACCTGTAATGGCCTCATCGTTTTCGGTAATCCCATCGATGATTTGAATGTACTTTTCGTCTTGAATACCTGTTTTTACCTTTACCAATAGTACCTTGCCCTCTTTATATAGAAATACCGCTTCCGTTTGTTTTTTTATCTCAGCTCCTGTTGTTGTTTTGATTGAATCAAAATCAGATAAGTCTTTCATTGTAACACATTCAATTGGAATGGTGAGTACTTTATTGGCATATTCAGTTTGAATTTCTACCGATGCCGACATTCCTGGCCTAAATACCG
>JBIINH010000064.1:0-11801 GCA_044337585.1 Bacteroidia bacterium | reverse complement strand
TTGAGATGATGATTGTTAATAGATGGGGACAAATCATATATGAAACAGATAGGATGAACCAATATTGGGATGGAGCCAATTGCGAAACAGGAGTATATGTTATTTATATAAAATACAGTGCTATAAATAAAAATTATACCTATAAAGGTATGGTAAGCTTGATCAGGTGATGAACATAAATCCTATTAGGATTACTTCAATTTTCTAAATAATCGCTACATTCGATTCACTAATCGTATACTATCATTATGAAAAGAAAACTCGTTTTAGCAGCAGTTCTAAGTGGACTGTTGGTTGTATCCTGCTCCAAGGAACCCAAAGAACTTTCAGCATTCATAAGCTATGTAGATTCGTTGGAGGAACGCGCCATTGCATTTCACAAAGTAATTGATACCATGTATGTAGAAACACCCATCGACCCCGATGATCCTACAATCACCATTACTGATACGGTATTTATCAAAGTGAATGAAGAGCAAAATATGTTTTACTACAAGTTCACTTATGCCGGAATGGATTTTGGGCTTGTAAACAAACGAGAAGACGTGATGCAACGCTACCAATCACTCTACGGGCAAATAAATCAGGAAGCACTTTCATCATCACAGAAAAAATCGTTGGAAGAAAAAGCCGGTTTGTTTAACCTTCGTTACACAGAATATTTACCCGACTCAGTAAAATAAGAAACCCAAATTCAGCACTAAAAAAATCCCGTTAATGATTTGTTCACTAACGGGATTTTTAATGTCATCAATTAGGCCCTCACCTTCGTTGAGGCTGTTTGGTTCCGGGCTTACCTTTTTGAGGTGTTTGTGTTTTGTCGGCAGCGCCCTTCATTTCCGCTTTGCTCTTAGGCACGTAGTTATTATCAAGTAATTTAAAGGTTGTACGCCTATTCATTTGGTGTTCTTCTTCGGTACATTTACGTTTCACGTAGCTGCCTTCGCACGCACAATCATTCACCAATTTGCTTTCGCCATATCCTTTTGCCACCAACCTGGCCGAGTCAATACCTTGTCTTACGATATACGAAACAGCTGAGTCGGCACGTCTTTGCGAAAGACCTTTGTTGTATATAGAGTCGCTTCGGCAATCAGTATGCGACCCCAACTCAAGCCTGATTTTTGGATATTTATTTAATAGTACAACAATAGTATCCAAGATTTTTGCAGCATCAGTTCTGATATTGGCTTTATCCAAATCATAGTAGATACCTTCCAATGTAAATACAGCTTCGTAATCGAATGGCTCTAATTCAAGGTCTTGAACCAAATCAGCAGATTGTTCCAATCCTTTTGTGGTTTGAAATTCAAGTTTAGAGTCGAAATAATCTTCGTGCTTACCAAACAATTCATAATCGGTGCGTGGGTTTAGCGTGATTTTATAGTATCCTTTGTCATCGGTTCTAATTTTTAGTTTCACCGTGTCAGAGCTATTTGTAATGTATAAATCGGTATTGGATAAAACCGCTTTGGTTTTGCTATCACGGGCAATTCCGCTAAGTGTAAATACCAATGGAGTCATATAGAAACGGTAAATATCGTCTTGACCTTTTCCGCCTTCTCTGTTAGAGCTGAAATAGCCATTTTCTTTATCACCCGGAAAGAAAACGATACCAAAATCATCACCACCAGAGTTTATGGGCGATTTCATATTGATAGGTGAAGACCACTCGGTGCCCTCACCTTTGGTAAAGTAAATATCAACACCACCTAGCCCCACATGACCATTAGAGGCGAAAAACAAGGTGCCATCATCATTAATAAAAGGAAACATATCATCGCCTTCGGTATTAATGGTTGGTCCAAGATTTATCGGATCGCTCCAAGTTTTTCCTCTTTTCGAGTAGGTTACATACCAAATATCTTTACCTCCAAATCCGCCAGGCATATCCGAAGCAAAATAAAGTGTTTGCCCGTCTTTGCTTAGCGAAGGATGTCCGCATGTAATAGAATCTGTGCTAAAAGGCAAAGGTTGCGGATCTTGCCAAACGCTTCCTTGCACTTGGGCAACAAACAAACGGCAATTATTAGCTTTCCCTGTTTTGCCATTGCACTGAGTATAATACATGGATGAGAATTTACTATCAAATGCAGCCGTACCGTCATTATAAGGTGTGTTGACTACATCCTTGTCAACCAATTCAGGAATGCCATAAGTAATGTTATTTGGATTTTTCTTGTCTTTTTTATAAGTCACTCGATACAAATCGGTATAGCCATTTCCGGTCCAACCATATGATTTGTTGCTTGTACCTTTTTCTCTATCAGATGTAAAGTAAATGCCATCTTTTTTAAACAATGCGGGAGCAAAATCGCTCCATTTGGTATTTAATTGTTTTACATTTTCTACGATATACCTGGTTTTTTCATTTTTCCATTTCAATGCCAACTCGCAACCTTGTATTTGAGGGTCTGCTTTAGAAGCATCGCTACCACTCATTTTTTTATAGATATTATACTCGGTGATGGCTTCAGTAAATTTTTGATTTGACTTTAAGGCATTTGCTAATTGGAGCTGCGCTTCCGCATTTTTGGGATCACCTTTGATGGCTTTTCTATACCAATTTTCTGCATTTTTCATGTCGTTGGCTTTGCGGTAGCACTCTGCGGTCATAAAGCACGACTCGTTTTTCTCGTTTTTGTCTTTGGTTTTACTGTAAACAGCTTTGTAGTTTTCGCCCGCAACAAAAAATTCCTTTTTACTGTATGCTTCTTTGGCCGCTTGCATAGAGCCTTTGGGTCCTCCACAGCTAAATACGCTTAATAAAAGGAGTGAAATAGCGCTTAAAATTATGGTATGTTTTCTCATCATAGTTATGTTTTTGGGTTGCTCTCGAAAAACAAGTATATAAAATTTATTTGATGAATAAAAGTTCTCTGTATTTTGGAAGTTTCCAAAGCTCGTCTTCTATTATAAATTCTAATGCATCACTGCTGTTTCGTATTTCATCAAACAAAGGTTTTACTTTATTGCAAAATGCCAATGCACGCTTGTGGGTATCCTCAATATGGTGGGCTTTGTCGGACTCTGCTATCATTTTTTCTACAGACTCTCTGATATGCTTTACATACTTAGAAACCTCTTGAATAAACTTTAATTGTGCTTCATAAGTTATTTTTGGCAAGCCCAAAGATTTTAGCGAAGCCACATTATTCGACAATTTTTGTTGATAGTTAAGGGCTGCAGGAATCACATGTGAAATGGCAAGTTGGCCAATTACCTTAGCTTCAATGTCAATTTTTTTCACATAATTTTCTTGCATGATTTCGTATCTGGCTTCCAATTCGCGGGTGTTAAACACATCATTATCTGAAAATACCTTTTTAGATTTTGGTGTGATATATGCATTTAGTGCGGAAGGTGTAGTTTTGATATTTGATAGACCACGTTTGGCAGCTTCTTTTACCCACGCATCGCTGTAGCCGTTTCCTTCAAATAAAATGCTACGACTGGTTTTGTAATATGATTTTAAAATATCCAAAATAGCGTCTTCTTTCTTTTTGCCTTTAGTTATTTGTGCATCTACTTCTTTTTTAAATTTATTGAGTTGGTCAGCCATTATTGCATTCAACACAATCATGGAGTTGGCACAATTGGCCGATGAACCAACAGCACGGAATTCAAATTTATTGCCTGTAAACGCAAATGGAGAAGTGCGGTTACGGTCTGTATTATCAAGCAAAATTTCAGGAATCTTTTTAACGTTGATAGAAGATTTGGCTTGTGTAGATTTTGTGCTGCTAACTTTGGTCGAAATCATTTCTTCTAACACAGACGTAAGTTGAGTGCCAATGAATACCGACATGATTGCTGGAGGAGCCTCGTTTGCTCCTAAGCGGTGGTCGTTAGCCGCACTAGCAATACTGGCACGTAGCAAATCAGCATTGTCATATACCGCTTTGATTACGTTTATAAAAATGGTAAGGAATTGCAAATTGTTTTGAGGTGTTTTTCCAGGTGATAGCAAGTTCACTCCTGTATTGGTTATCAAACTCCAATTGTTGTGTTTTCCGCTGCCATTTACACCAGCAAAAGGTTTCTCGTGCAACAATACTTTTAGCCCATGGCGTTCAGCAACTTTATCCATCATGTCCATCAACAATTGGTTGTGGTCAATGGCCAAGTTGGCTTCTTCAAAGTTTGGTGCACACTCATATTGAGAAGGGGCAACTTCATTGTGGCGTGTTTTAAGTGGAATACCCAATTTGTAACACTCCGTTTCAAAGTCAACCATAAAATTTTGAATCCGTGTAGGAATAGAACCAAAATAATGGTCTTCTAATTGCTGTCCTTTTTCGGGCATATGTCCAAGCAAGGTACGGCCGGTTAGCATCAAATCGGGGCGGGCATAAAACATGGCCTCGTCTATCAAGAAGTATTCTTGCTCAATGCCTAAAGAAGCAAAGGCTTTGGTTACATTTTTATCAAAGTAACTGGCACACACATCAACTACTGCTTTTTCTACAGCATGCAATGATTTTAACAGAGGGGCTTTGTAGTCTAGCGCTTCGCCAGTATAAGAAACAAATATGGTAGGGATGCACAATGTTTTTCCGTTGGTGCCTTCAATTACAAAAGCAGGGGAAGATGGGTCCCAAGCAGTGTAGCCACGTGCCTCAAAGGTATTGCGTAAGCCACCGCTCGGAAAGCTGGATGCATCGGGCTCTTGTTGAACAAGTGCATTTCCCGAAAATTTTTCAACTGATCGGCCATCATCTGTAGGTTCAAAAAAGGAGTCGTGCTTTTCGGCAGTAGAGCCGGTAAGTGGTTGAAACCAGTGCGTGTAGTGTGATACACCTTGGTTCATAGCCCACGATTTCATTCCTAATGCAACCTGATCGGCCATGGAGCGCTCAATGCGCACGCCATTGTTTATGGCATTTTGCACTGCCTCGTAGGCTTCCTTGGTTAGGAAGTTTTTCATGGCAATATCATTAAATACATTTGAGGCATAGTAATCAGAAATGATTTCTGATGGTTTTGAAAAGCGAATTACCGGACGTTGCATCGCGGTTTCGATAGCTTTAAATCTTAGGATTGACATGTGTAAGAATTAAGGTTGTTATTTGGCAGGCGAAAATAGCAAAAGCAAGCATCTATCCTTAATTTGTTAAAAAAATGTAAACAATATTATATTTCAGGAAATCAGTAATTTATAACTGTCAACTAATCATTCACATCCAGCCAAATGAATTCGCCTCCACGAAATTCAAATACGTCTTTATCGAGCACAATTTGTTGCCCGTCTCGTATTGTTCTCATATCCACATCATTATTTGCAGTGTGCACGGAGCCTTTTGTTCGATATGCCAATTGCAAATACTGCGCATTGATGCCTTTTTTGGTGCCACAAATGATTACATGCACCGGTTTTCTGATTCTTTTCAAGAGTTTGATATCGCGCATGTCGCTATCATCTGCCAGCAATACGATATCACCATAATCTCTGTAAGCCAACATAGCTGTGATGATGGCTTCAATGTCATTTTCAGGATCATCGCCACCTTCACCCTTTTTGCGCACATCTTCAATATCTTTTTTAAATTTTTTGAAGTCTTTGGCTTCAAACGTGTGCACACCTCCTGTGCGGCCAACTACTTTTTGGTTATCTGGTTTATTGTCTCCATCATTAAACAATGCATAGTATTTTATAAATTCTGTTTCAAAACCTGATTTGTACCAGACCAAAAGTTGACCTATGTATGGAAACATGCTTCCGGTCATATCAACCACCAACAATACTTTTTTCCATTGTGCATTTCGCCTAAATACAAAAAACACTGTGGAGTCTTTAATCTTATATTCTCCCGAAAGAAATTTATCGAACTTCAAAGTCGTTTCTTTCGAAGGCGATTCATATGTTACAAAACCTTTTTTATCAAAGTGAGAGTAAGTACCCACCAATTCACCATTTTCATATTGCCCTTCGGTTAGCAAAAATCCACTTTGGTCATAGCAGCGTTCGTAACCGTATTTTTTCCCTTCTTTATAAATCTCTTCGCATTTGGTGCTGCAGTTTGGATGAAATGTTACACTCGGCCCGTCTAGTGTTCCTCTTTTGTAGGTATTTGAAAATTCAATGCAATCTTGGTCATCATAATATCGAATTTCTAAGCCTTCTTTTTCATTGTTTTCATAAAACACCTCGTATTTCAAGTCGCCATTAGGCCAGCGGTAGCGCCAGAATCCTTGTTTTTTACCTGATGCATCAGTTAGGTTTACGGTATCATCATCTAATAACTCAAAGGTTTGACCATGGCTTTGGGCGGCAAAGAGTATGATAAATAAAAAGAAGACATGTTTGAGCCGTATTCTCATATGGTGCAAATATAGGTTGTTCAAACGCAGGATTTGTAAATGATTGATGTCAGTTTTTGATTCTATTGGTATTTAAATATATCAGATTAGAAATTAGTGTATTATACTTGCACCACGTAATTGAAAACAACACTCTCCATATTGCTTGCCTTTCATTTCTTTGTTTCGGGCATGTTGCCCGAGCAGAGTATTTCGGAATTAAATAAAATTCCCTCACTGATACAGCATTACAATCACCATAAAACAGAACATGCGGAAGCCATTTCATTTGTTGATTTTTTAGCATTGCACTATGGTAATTCAACACACAATAAAGAAGAAGACCATGGCGATTTGCCTTTTTTTGATTCATTGTGCACATGCTTGTTATTTGTTCATACGGTTCAACAACAGGTTTGTTTTGCCAGCACACTCATCGAGCCATTGGAATCATTTGAACTAAGCAATAATTATTACTTGCTTCACCACCAAAGCATTTTTCAGCCACCAAAAGCTTAGCAATTATCCTATCAGTTTTTTTAGTAACCCCCATTCTTTTTGTGAAGAAAGTTTGGCTGTATGTATTACCTTTTATAAACATATAAATTATGCTAAGTCGCATTATAAAATTTTCAATTGAGCAAAAACTCATAATTGGAATTGCCATTATCGGATTGGTAGTTTGGGGATCATATTCCCTTACCCGTTTACCAATTGATGCAGTACCAGATATCACCAATAACCAAGTTCAGGTCATCACGCAAGCACCTGCATTTAGCGCACAAGATATTGAGCGCTTGGTTACGTTTCCTATTGAGCAATCAATGGCCAATTTGCCGCATATGTTGGAAATGCGTTCGTTTTCACGATTCGGATTATCGGTTACCACATTAGTGTTTGATGAAGAAGTTGACGTGTATTGGGCTCGGCAGCAAGTTAGCGAGCGCTTGGTGCAAGTAAAAAATGAGCTCCCACCAGAGATGGGTTCTCCGGATATTGCGCCAGTTACCACAGGTTTGGGCGAGATATTTCAATACATCATTAAACCGAAAATAGGTTTCGAAAAACAATTTTCCTTATCGGAATTGCGCACCGTGCAAGATTGGATTGTTCGCAGACAAATATTGGGAACAAAAGGCGTTGCAGATGTCAGTAGTTTTGGAGGGTATGTAAAACAATATGAAGTAGCACTCAATAGCGAGCGGTTAAAAAGCCTAAATGTTTCGGTAAATGAAGTATTTGATGCGCTAAATAAAGGAAATCAAAATACAGGTGGCGCGTATATTGAAAAGCATCCGGTTGTCTATTTTATACGTACAGATGGGATGGCAAAAAATGAAGATGACATCGGGAACATATTGGTGCGCAATATGGAAAATGGATTGCCATTGCTGGTAAAAGACTTGGCCGAAGTAAGACTTGGCAACAGTGTAAGATACGGTGCAATGACTCATAATAGTGATGGAGAAGTGGTGGGAGGAATTGTGATGATGTTAAAAGGAGAGAATTCTTCGCAAGTAATCAAAGATGTGAAAACGAAAATAGAAGAAATACAACAAACCCTACCTGAAGGGTTAGAGATTTTGCCTTACCTAGATAGAACAAAATTAGTGAACGGTGCAATAAAAACAGTAGGAACCAACCTTATAGAAGGCGCATTGATCGTGATTTTGGTTTTGGTATTGATGCTCGGAAATTTCAGAGCCGGACTCATAGTTGCTTCAGTTATTCCATTAGCCATGCTATTTGCGGTAAGTTTGATGCGGGTGTTTGGTGTATCGGGAAATTTGATGAGTTTGGGTGCCATTGATTTTGGGTTGATAGTGGATGGAGCTGTAATTATTGTAGAATCCACATTGCATCATTTGCACAAACAAAACAAAGGCTTGCTCACCCAACGGGATATGGATAGAGAAGTGCAAACGAGCGCTATATCCATTAGGAATAGTGCGGCATTTGGCGAAATCATCATCCTTATTGTGTACTTGCCTATCCTCACATTAACCGGCATTGAAGGAAAAATGTTTAAGCCAATGGCACAAACTGTATCTTTTGCAATTTTGGGAGCATTCATCCTTTCGCTAACATATGTGCCCATGATGAGTGCGTTATTTCTGCAAAAAAAAATCAGCCACCAACCATCGTTTTCTGAAAGATTTATTGATTGGGTGTACCAAAAATACAAGCCCGTTTTGACCCATGTAATACATTACGGAAAACAATATGTGCTTGCCAGTATTGTATTTTTTGTTTCCACGTTGTTTGTTTTTTCAAACCTAGGTGCCGAGTTTTTGCCTACTCTTGATGAAGGAGATTTTGCAGTAGAAACCCGTGTGCTTATTGGTAGCGGACTTACAAAAAGTGTTGAAGTGTCGCAAAAGGGAGCACAAGTTTTGTTAGATCATTTCCCGGAAGTAGAGCGGGTGGTGGGTAAAATTGGTACTAGTGAAATACCTACCGATCCAATGCCTATGGAGGCTTGCGATATGATTGTGATTTTAAAAAATAAAAATGAATGGACCTCTGCATCTACCCGTGATGAGTTGGCTTCAAAAATGCAATCGCAATTAGAAGACCACCTTCCTGGTGTAACTTTCGGATTTCAACAACCTATACAGATGCGTTTTAATGAATTGATGACCGGTGCGCGACAGGATGTGGTTGTAAAAGTATTTGGAGAAGACCTGTCGAAGTTGGCTTTTTATGCCAAAGAGGTAGGTGCAATCATTTCAAAAATTGATGGTGCCGAAGATGTGTTTGTTGAACCAATAAGCGGAATATCTCAGATTGTTATTAGGCCTGATAGAAAGAAGCTGGCACAATATGGAATGACCATTGACGAAGTGAATCAAACTGTATATGCAGCCATTGCAGGAAAAACTGCCGGACTTGTGTTTGAAGAAGAGCGTAGGTTTGATTTGGTGGTAAGGTTTGATACACTTAGTAGAAATTCCATTGAACATATCAAGCAAATGTATATCCAAAATAAAAGTGGTGTGCAAGTACCTTTGCAACAAATAGCAGAAGTAAGGTTTGAGCAATCGCCTAACCAAATACAACGTGATGCTGGGAAGCGAAGGGTAATTATTGGATTTAATGTTCGTGGCAGAGATGTTGCATCTATAGTAGAGGAATTGAAAATAAAATTAGAAAAGGTTTCGTTTGCTCCAGGTTATCATGTGACTTATGGAGGCGCATTTAAAAATTTGGAAGAAGCTCGTGCCCGCTTATATATAGCTGTGCCGGTTTCATTGGCGTTGATTTTTGTGCTATTGTATTTCACGTTCTATTCTTTTTCACTTGCGTTACTTATCTTCACAGCCATTCCACTTTCTGCTTCAGGTGGCATCTTATCCTTATGGCTTAGAGACATGCCATTTAGTATTTCAGCAGGCATTGGTTTTATCGCATTGTTTGGCGTAGCCGTATTGAACGGAATTGTGTTGGTAGCAGAATTTACAAGGCTGCAAAAATCAGGAGCGTCTATCCACGAAGCGTTATTTGAAGGTACACGCAATCGCTTGCGACCGGTATTGATGACAGCTCTGGTTGCATCACTTGGATTTTTGCCCATGGCCATTTCAAATGGCGATGGTGCAGAAGTGCAAAAACCGTTGGCAAGTGTAGTAATTGGTGGTTTGCTCACATCTACCTTACTCACCCTATTTATTATTCCTGTTTTATACAAATTAATAATCACTCGAAAAATGAAAACAAATATGCTTGTTATACTGCTGCCCTTGGCATTATTTTTAGCTACATCAACAAATGCACAAACGGTTAATATGGATGAAGCGGTTGCCATTGCATTAAGCAACAATAACCAACTAAAGGTATTTGAAATTAATGCAGAGGCAAAAAAGCAACAACGCAATGCCTATAGCAGTATTCCAAAAACGGATATCAGTATATTGTATGGGCAATACAACAGCTTCGAACGAAGCGATAATAATATTAGCATCGCACAAGGCATTCCATTTAGTGCATTCTCAGGAAGCAATAAGGCATACGGAAATGCATTGTATACACAAAGCCAGTTTGAACTAAACAATGCCAAAAGAGAATTGATTAGAAACGTACAAGAAACTTATGTAGTATTAAATTATTTCACCGCACTAAACAGGAAATTGCAATCACAAGACAGTTTGTATGAAAAACTTTTGTATGCAGCAAAAAAACGAATGGATAAAGGCGATATCAAACCCATAGAGTATGGCAGCATCAATGCACAACGAGTTGAAATCAAATCAATGTTGCTGCAAAATGAGTCGAAGATAAAAGCAGCATATAGCCAATTGTATTTCTTATTGCAATCTGGTGTGCAATACCAAATGGCCGATACTGGTTTGCTAAAATTGAAAAATGTAATCATTAATGATTCTATTTCGTTTGATTCGCACCCATTGTTGCAAACTACCAAACAACAAATTGAAGTTGCCGAAAAACAAAAGAAAGCAGAAGTAAGCAATGCATTGCCTGATTTGAAATTAGGTTATTTCAACCAAACATTAATCGGTTTTCACAACGTAACAGGAACGGATCGGTATTACGGTCCCGATAGCCGCTTTCAGGGCGTGCAGTTTGGGTTGTCGGTGCCTATTTGGTTTGTTCCCGAAAATTCAAGAATCAAAGGAGCGAATTTGGAACAAAAAAAATCAGAGACTGCCTACCGACAATTTAAGTTGGAGTTAAGTGCACGGTATCAGCAAGCCAAACAGAAACATGATCAACTAAAAGAAATGATTGCGTTTTATGAATCAACATCCTTGCAAGTGGCACAATTGATGCACACCCAAGCACACGTAGCTTACCAGGCAGGTGATATTAGTTATTCCGAGTTTTTACTTGCATCACAAAAAGCCTTAGATATTGAAATGACATACATGCAAAATGTACACGCCTATAACCAAGTCATTATTGAACTCACTTATTTAATAACCAACTAAAATGAAAAAAATCATCAATCACATATTTGTCATAGCGTTGCTTTCTTCGTGTAATAGTAATAAGCAAGCACCCATTGAAGTGAGTGAATCCACTATTACCGAAGTGAAACTCACCGAAGAACAACTCAAGGCAGTGAGTATAGAAACCGCCAAAGCATCATTAATTGATTTTTCTGTATTCATTGAAGCCAATGGCAACCTTGATGTGCCACCACAAAATGCTGTTTCAATCATGGCATTATATGGCGGCTATGTGAAATCTACAGAGATGTTGCAAGGCAAAAAAGTAAGGAAAGGCGAAGTGTTATGCGTTATGCAAGATCCTTCATACATTCAATTGCAGCAAGAGTATTTGGAAACTAAAAGTAAACTTGATTTTTTGAAAGCAGAATACGATAGGCAAGAGGCATTGTCCAAAGAGCAAATTAATTCTCAAAAAATACTTCAGCAAGCCAAGTCGGAGTACCAGGCAACTTTGGCAAAATCTAGCGGCTTATTGGCAAAATTAAAATTATTGAATATTTCTATACAGCAACTAGAGGGCGGAAACATTTC
>JBIINH010000198.1:0-3379 GCA_044337585.1 Bacteroidia bacterium | reverse complement strand
ATAACCAAATCAAACTGACTGATGGTATGTTGCATTTCATAAGGATCATCTGCATTCAATTGAATGGCTGTAGCATTTGAAAGGTTTCCAATTTTGGACTCAGCTAACTGTTTATTAGCATCGGCAACGGTTACCGTCCATTCACATTGTGCCGCATTTTCAATCAAATAGTTTATCAAGCTAGACGAAGAAAGTCCGGCACCCAATACAATAATTTTTTTCATATCATCCTGATGTTTCATGTGCAAACTACAATTTTGTTTATGAAATCAATTAACATTGAATCATGAAACGAATAGAAAAAACTTCAATTGTTGATGTGTTGGAATCGGAAAAAGAACTAACAGCTGCAGACCAAGCGCTGTTGCAAATGGCTGCCAATAACGCCCGACAGGCATATGCTCCCTATTCAGCATTTCATGTGGGATGTGCATTGGTGATGGCAAGCGGTGAATTTATCACCGGCAGCAACCAGGAAAATATGGCCTATCCATCCGGCTTATGTGCCGAACGGGTTGCAGTGTTTTATGCAGGTGCTAAATTTCCGGGTGTAGCTATTGATACCATCGCCATCAGTGCGTACTCCGAAAAGTTTGAGGTGAATGAACCAGTTACGAGTTGTGGAGCTTGCCTGCAAAGCATGAGTGAATATGAAATGCGTCAGGAAACGCCCATCCGTTTCATCCTGCGCGGCCAAACCGGAAAGATTTATATCGCAAACGGTGTTTCACAATTTTTGCCGTTTATGTTCAAGCAGGATAAGTTGAAGAACAAATAAAAAAGGCTGCCTCATTTCTGAAACAGCCTCTTTCTTCTTAAGTCTTTCGTCTTACTTCTTATTAAACACTTCATCAATAAGCATCACAAGGTGATCGCGGTGTGCTTTCACTTCGGGTGAGGCTGCCGGAGCTGAAATCATCTGACGGATACTTTTCAATTGCCCGATGGCTGCCGAAACAGAAACATTATCATAACTGCCAAAATTATTCTGCACGATATAGGTCAGGTTCTTCACATATTCTATCTGCAAATTTTGGCGAATGGTTGATACGTTTCCGTTTAAATCTTCGCGGAAAATGGCATTGGTCAAGTCGGTTGTCATGTCCCACACTGTATATTTATTTCCATACAAACGTGAATCATTCATTCGCTTCATGGTAGTTGAGGCCAGCAAATGCGCCATCACCATATCCTGCATAAACAAAATGCGGTCGTGTATTTTAGGATCATCATAAGAACCAAAGAAATTGAATCCCCTGCGTTGCAATTGCAGGTTGCGGTACAATTCTTCGGAACCTTTAAATGCATTGGCACTAAACAAATAAGTGCTTAATGTGCTCATCGCTTTTTTCTGATCGGCTAATGCTACCGGAGTGTAAGCAGGTCTATCGAGTTTCATATTGCGGTCAACATACACCCCACCAATATAGCGTGATACCGTATTGCAGGCATTGCCCATTTCGCCCATGGCTATGGCATACGCCTGACGCATTTCCTGGTTACTTTTTCCATCAGCACGGTAGCGTTTAGGAATATCCGTAATGAGCAGGTTGGCTAGTTTTATGCGGTCGATACTAAAAGCAATGGCATCATTGCTAAAGTCATTCACATTTACACGCGGGTCAATACCTTTGCCCGGTGCCCGCATATCATCGGCATCGTTTCCAAAAACCAACAAACTGTCTGTTGAGCGTGAAAGAATTGACAAAAGACGTTCTTCTTCCTTTGTATCATCATTTAATGATTGGCTGTAGCCATATTCAATTGCCCACAAATCGTAAGGACCCGGACGGGTAGTAAAATATTCGCCTTGTTTGGTTTTATCCAACGCTACGTTTACCGCAGGGTAATCCATTACCGAGCCTGTTAAACCAATTTGTTCGGTAATCATTTTATTGTGCGCCTGTGTTGGGTTCCATATTTGCGAAGCTTTCATGTTGTGCATTAAACCCATGGTATGCCCCATTTCGTGCAATACCAAATAATAAAGTGATTGCTTGAGGTAATCGCGTTTTTCTATATCATTCAAGCCTTGCATCTCAATTATTTCTTTACCAAACAAGGTGCTGTTATGCAGGTGCAATCCTGCATCGCAATAATGTAAATAATCCATTTGTTCAGGTTGTTGTGCATCATTCAGACTTGAAGGTTTGGCATCAAATAAACGCTCTTGGTTGATGCGGTTGGTTATAAATATATATTCAAGCATGATGTCGGCACCCAATATTTCGCCTGAGCGTGGATCAACAAAACTTGGACCATAGCCACCAAACGGAGGTTGCGGTGAAGAAGTCCAACGCAGCACGTTGTAGTTGATGTCACCTGCATCCCAAGTGGCCGTATCAGGCTGCACAAAAATCTGCACGGCATTTTTAAATCCGGCCTTTTCAAATGCAATATTCCATTTCAATCCTGCTTCCATAATCACCTCACGAAACTCAAACGGGGTGGTATTTTCAATCCACCAAACGATTGGTTTTACCGGTTCAGATATGGGCGCTGCAGGATCTTTTTTCTCCAGTTTCCAACGGTGAATCATATCTTTAAAAGCAACAGCATTCGTAGTGGTCATATCATTTACCTGTTCGGTAAAAAAACCAACACGTTGGTCATCTCTTCGGCCAACCATTGGCGTATCCGGTGCTTCAATAAATGAGTGTTGAAATTGAATGCTCACCGAGCGCGGATCGGTAACTTCAGCGCCTCCACGCATCAAGGGTGCAGGATTGTCATACACATACTCTACCAGCACATCAGTATTTTTTTCATAACTGCGTAATTTTAAGGCTTTGGTTTTTTCTTTATTTAATCCGCCAAGCAAACTCAATGACATACCACCAAAAGGAAAGGGGGTTGGCTTAATTTGTGACAATGCCTCTCCTAAAAAAATACTGCTTGCATCAATCAGCATATTGCCTTTTTCTTCAGCCACTATTTTTTGGCTAACCAAAATCGCATCGCTGATATTGGCATTGGCCGATTTGCTAATCGCATTTATAGTATCGAAATAGAAACTTGTATTCTGTTTTACAAATTCAATACGGTCGTAATACCTGCGAATATTGAACACAGCATTTTCCCTGAAACTTCCACGAAAATGTCCTGCAGCTACCACCCCATTTTCGGTATAGCCAAAATAAATATAGGTTTTCTCTAATTGTTCCTTCTTTAACAATAAATAAAGCGAACCATTGGTTGTATCCTGATATAGGGTAAACATCCCATCTATCTTTTTACAGGCTTTTACTTTTTCATTAATTGCCGATTTAGGTGCCGGTTTTTCTGCCTCTTTGGGTTTCTTTTTAGCTTCGGTTGTCAGTGTCATTGCACCAATCAGCGCCAAGCTTAATGTTAGTTTGCGCATCATATTTATTCTTTT
>JBIINH010000197.1:0-3381 GCA_044337585.1 Bacteroidia bacterium | reverse complement strand
GCATCGGCACCTTTTATGGCTAATCCGGCTGTTGCCATCAGACCCGCTTTTAAAAAGTCTTTTCTTTTCATCATTGTGGTGATTTAGAATGATTGATTAACTACTGCAACTTAACAAAAATTGAATTAAACGTATTTTTTATAATATTCAGAAAATGGTAAAAAAAAGGCAGACCCAAGGGCCTGCATGATATTATTATTTATTAAGCTTGTTTTACCAATTGAACGTTTAGGTGCAATTTCACTTCATCGCTAACTACTGCCCCACCCGCTTCGGTGATTACATCCCATTTTAAGCCAAAAGCTTTACGGCTAATTTTTCCGTTGATTTCGAAACCTGCTTTGTGATTTCCCCAAGGATCTACGGCTGCACCACCAAATTCAACCGCCAAATCAACGTGTTGTGTTACATCGCGAATGGTAAGTTCACCGGTTAGTTTGTATTCGCTATCGCTTACTTTTGTAAATGCAGTTGATTTGAAAGTAAGTTTTGGGAATGATGCTGCATTGAAAAAATCATCTGATTTTAAGTGGCCATCACGATCCGCATTACCTGTATTGATGCTATCAATATCAGCCGAAAACTGAACTGTTGCATTGTTAAAATCTTCAGAAGCTGCTTGCAAAGCCCCTTCGAATTTGTCAAATTTACCAGTAAGTGTGGTTACCACAAGGTGTTTTACTTTGAATGAAATTTCGCTGTGCGATGGGTCTATTGCCCATGTTGTAGTTGATTGCGTTGTCATCTGTTTAATTAATAATTTGGTGTATTTGTTGTTAATGTTAGTAGGTTAGTTCGAGCATAGGCAAATCCATTACCAATACGCGTGAATTGTTTGCAGCAGTGATTTCAAACGCTTTGTATTCAGTAATTCCAAGCGCATCGCGAGATTTTAAATCGGTCCCATTAACGGTTACATTTCCTTCAATTACAAAAAGATAAGCACCGTTGCCTTCTTTTTTTGATGTGTAGGTTAAAGAAGTATTGGCATCCAAATCAGCAAGGTTAAACCAAGCTTGTTGGTGAATAAAAATTCCTGCTTCATCAGATTGTGTATCGGGCTTGATGATTTGCTGCCACGTATTTTTTCTTCCCTCCGGCAAAAAGGTTTGTTGGTCATAACGTGGGGTTACATTGTGTTTATCTGGAAATACCCAAATTTGGAAAAGTTTTACTGCTTCATCTTTTAGTGGATTCATTTCAGAGTGAAATACACCTGATCCGGCACTCATTACTTGCACATCATTTGGTCTCATGATGCTGCCATTTCCCATACTGTCTTTGTGTTCCAATGCGCCTTCTTGCACCAATGTAATGATTTCCATATTGTCGTGTGGGTGTTTTCCAAATCCCATTGCCGGTGCTACTTGGTCATCATTTAATACGCGCAATGCGCCAAAGTGTATTTTGTTTGGATCGTACCAATTGGCAAAACTAAATGAATGCTTGGCATTTAACCAGCCATGATTGGCGTGTCCTCTGCCTTCTGCGTGATGAAATATAGTGTTCATTTTGTGTTGATTTTTTTGAAATCGGATACAAATGTAATTACATTATTTGTATATACAAGTATTAGGGTAGATTTTATCCTCTTAGTTTATCCAACAAGCTATTTAGCAGTTTCATTTCTTTGTCGTTTAAAGGGTGATTTGTATTGTACCATTGATCAAAGTTAATGTCAATCTCATCTAAAAGTTTTAATCCTTGATTTGTAATTTCAATGTCAACTTGCCTTCGGTTATTTGGACAAAGTTCTCTTTTAACCAATCCTTTCAACCTAAGTTTTTCAACCAATCGGGTGGCATTTGAGTTTTTGTCTATCATGCGTGCAGTGACTTGACCAAGTGAACAAGGATTTGGACGGGAACCTCTTAAAATACGCAATACATTAAATTGTTGTGGTGAAATCCCAAAAGGTTTAAGCCTTTGTATGCTGGTTCCTTCTAGCCATCCAGAAGTAAACATAATATTTACAACCAACCTTTCAAACTCAGAGTTGAACTGTTTATTTTGTTTTATGGCATCTTCTATCTTCACTTGGGACACAAATCAACTAAAAAACTAATCATTTACAAATTTCAATATTGATTCTGTAAATGCCTTTGGATTTTCGGCATGTAGCCAATGTCCTGCTTTATCAATTTCTGAAAGTATGGCTTTCGGAAAAAGACGTTTAATAACCGCTTCATCTTCTGATTTTATATATAAGGATTGGTTACCTTTTAGGAACAATACATCTTTCATAAAAGGAATACCTAAATCGATATCGCCAATTACATTTTCATATTGGTGAATAAGAGTCTTAATATTAAATCGCCATTTAAAGATATTTCCTTCTCTTTCCAAACTTTTTAGAATAAACTGACGAGTGGAAAAATCTCCTAAAAATGGCATCATTGCCTCTTCTGCTTCTTTGCGGGTTGATATTCCTTTTAAGTCAACATGTAAAATGGCATTAAACACATCATCATGTGCTCCGCTTTTATACTTTTTGGGAGCTATATCTGCTACAATCAGTTTACTCAAATATTCTGGGTGATGTAGTGCTAAATACATGGCTACTTTTCCTCCCATTGAATGTCCGAGCACCATCACAGTAGTCAAATTTTGTTCGTTTAAAAATGCAATAACATCATCAGCCATCAACCCAATGCTGTGTTCGGCAGTATGCGGTGATTTTCCATGATTGCGCATATCAAGCGAATAAACATGCAAACCTTCAGTAGACCATTGTGTAGCAAGCGAATGCCAATTATCAAGAGAGCCCAGAAATCCATGGAGTATAAGCAACACATGATTGCCTGAGCCGTATTCTTTGTAATTTAGTTTTACAGGTTCCATTATTAAAAAGCTTCTCCAAGAAAAAAATAGTATGCCATTCCTTCGGGTGTTACTGCGGCATCAAACCTAACGTTGATATCTTTTGATTTAAAAATATTATACCTTATCCCTGCACCGGCTGCAAAATGATGTGTAGCAGAAAACAACTTACCTACAGTTGGTGCAACCGTCCCAACAGATCCAAAAACTGTAGCACCGAATCGTTCAGAAAAAGAGAATGGCAGAATCCTATACTCAGATTGTAATGCGATCATGTTTTTATCTCTAAATCTACCCAAATAATAACCTCTCATCATGATTTCGCCTCCTATCATTGCCATCATGTTAAAGGGCAGGTTGCCGTAATTAAAATTAGCTATGGTTTGATTTGCCCATATATGATTTTCTTTAAATCCGTTTGAATATTTTCTAGCGTCTAGATAAATGTTTTGAAATGTAAAATCACTTCCCATCCAATTTGCGTAATTCAAATAAGAAATCTCTAGGTAATCCGCATTTTTTGAATTTAAAGGATTCTGCCTTGAATTATAAGTTGCCGAA
>JBIINH010000196.1:0-3417 GCA_044337585.1 Bacteroidia bacterium | reverse complement strand
ACAAATGTCAACAAAACATAAGAACTTATCGGAAACCAATCTCAAAGAAAATAAGCTTTTCAAGAAGCTGAAGGTAACCATTATTGTAGCCGAATGGAATGCTAATATCACCGAATCACTTTGTGTGGGCGCAGCTAATTTTTTATTAGAGGCTGGTGTAAAAATGGATAATATCACCATTCATCATGTTCCGGGTACATTTGAGCTTGCTTTGGCATGTAAGTGGGCTGCCGAAAAAACAAACGCCAATGCCGTTATTGCTCTTGGCTGTGTTATACAAGGCGAAACACGCCACTTTGATTTTATATGCGATGCAGCAGCAAACGGTATTATGCAAGCAGGTCTTGATACAGGTACTCCAATTGTATTTGGTGTGCTTACTACCGAAAATATGAAACAAGCAACTGAAAGGGCAGGAGGCAAGCATGGAAATAAAGGGGTAGAAGCTGCTGAAACAGCTCTGAAAATGTGTTTGCTTCATCAAAAATTCTAACAGTAACTTAATATCATTTGTTAACCACACCATATTATCATTGTAGGTAAACTGATGAAAGAAAAAATATACATATCATTAGCATTAGCGTTGATCTTACTTATTGCCTGTAAAAAAGAATTTGAAGGCGACAGAAATTTAACCCCATTTCCAGAGACCTACGCAATTGTAGATTCTGTGATTCGAGATTCAGCGTCTTTTCTTACCACTACCGTATCTGCACATTGGTATGGCGAATCAAAAATTGGATACATTACCGGATATGAAGTATCAATCGATAATCAACAGTCTTGGCAATATACCAAAGAGCAAAAAGGTATATTTACTTTAAGTCTTCCTGTTGGCCAGAAGGAGGGATTTCTACCCATTTTTGTGAGGGCAATTGACAATCAAGGAAGAAAAGATGAAACACCCGCCCAAATGGTTTTCCCTGTTCGCAATACCGCTCCAAGAATAGTGGTAGATGCAGTTGCAAATAAGCGCCCTTTCAGCACGTTTCCCGTTATTAGGGCAGTTTGGAATGTGGTTGATATTGATGGGTTTTTAGATATTGAGAAATATGAATTGGTGCTAAATGATACAGCCCAAGGTTTATTGGATTTACCAGCAAATTTTTCTGTGCAACCAATTAATGATTCAACCGCTATTGTTTCTATACGCATAGAAGCCGAGCGAATTGGAAATACCTTTACAAATAATTGTAGCGTCTATACAGGCACCCGAACTACACCAATTGAGGGGGTGCTAAACGGGATTCAGTACAACCAAGTAAATAAGTTATTTATTCGTGCGGTTGACCGCACTGGAAATACTTCTGCATGGAGAACTGATTCCTTCTTTATTAAACTGCCAATATCAGATATATTACTTGTTAATGCAATGCGTTCTTCAGCATCTCAAACAGTTAATTTCTTCAGGGCACAATTAGGGAGTTCATTGGTTGACATTACTCAATTTGACACACTTTACGGAGTAGCCACTCAATTTAGAAATGATGAATTTTATACAGACGCACTCACCCAAAGTAGAACCTTTGCATTATTCAAGAAAATTATTTGGCTAACTGATGATCCCAATACCTTAGAAAATTGCCAGCAAAATACAGTTGATTTTTTTCTTAATAAAGGAAGGATGTTTATTTACAGTGAATTTGGAAACGATTTCCCGGCTACCTCTCAAACCATTGCGTTTACGCCTATTGAATATTTGCTTAAAGATAGTTTAGGAGGGAATTTTAGAATTGATAATAATGCACAAGCTATAGGGTATAGCACAGGCTGGCCTGTTTTGCGCTCATCTCAATTGGTAAATAGGTCAGTAAGGCCTTTTAAAACATATACCATTAGCAGCGGAGTGTTTCGTTATGATACACTCATGAACGCAGCCATTACCATTCAGCGATCTAGTGGTTCTGTGCTATGGCAAGGTATTAATAATGTCATGAGCAAACGTATCCGTATTAATGATAACAAATCGGATCTAATTTTAACAACACTGCCACTTCAAAACATGAACGCAAATAACAATGCCGATTCATTGTTTAAGAAAATTTTTATTGACGAACTTGAATTTTAATGGGTAAAAAAAAGATTGTCATATTTGCTTCGGGTAGCGGTACCAATGCAGAGAATATTATTCTCAAGTTTGCCAATACTGACTCGGTAAAGGTTGTTGCAGTTTTTTGTAACAATCCTAAAGCTGGAGTTATAGAAAGGGCAAAAAAGCTGAATACCCCACTTGAATTATTTGACAAGGCACAGTTTAATGATGAAGTTTATTTTTCAGAATTGCTAAAACGATATGAAGCGGATTTAATTGTTCTAGCAGGATTTCTTTGGCTTATACCTGCCTATCTTGTTAAAAAATACAATAACCGCATTATCAATATTCATCCAGCATTGCTCCCAAAGTATGGAGGCAAAGGCATGTATGGACATCATGTGCACGAGGCAGTTATGGCTGCAAAAGAAAATGAACATGGCATCACTATTCATTTTGTGAATGAGCAGTATGATGAAGGAAATATTATCTTTCAAGCAAAATTTCCCATTCAACAATCGGATACTATCAATGATGTTTCCAAAAACATTAGTAAGTTAGAAATGCAATATTACCCTGAAGCAATAGCACGTATTTTGCAGGTATGAATGACTAAACGAGTACTCCATGACAAATGAAGAATTTCAAAAAATTATTACCACATTAAAAAGTGATTTACGCATATATGCTGAAATGATGCATGAAGTGGCTTTGGATATAGTAAAACAGGGTTTCTCAAAATATCCGATGTTTATTGCTACCGAAGCAGAAATAAAAATGGGCGAACTAATTCTTGATCGAAATGACTACGCAGCTACTTTCAGCATTTATGCCAGTACAATGGAAGAAATGCTTGAACGTGGATTGATTCAAGAAAATAAAAAGCAAAATTTTGTTTCAAACTATAAAGATCCTCGAATGCATATGTGTGTATTGCTGGTCACAAATGGCATAGCAAGTATTGTATTTTATCCATATCAAAGCAACGAACAACTCGATAAAACGGATGAATAAACCAAAAGTAGCTGTGGTTATTGTGCATTGGAACAGACAAAGTTTGTTATCGCAATTTTTGCCCTCGGTGACACAAAGTACCTACGAAAATCTTAATATTTATATTGCTGATAATGGATCTACTGACGAATCAGTTGCCTATGTGAAAGAACATTTTCCAACCGTTCGCATAGTTGAACTTGCCGATAATTATGGATATGCAGGTGGATATAATAGGGCACTTAAATTTATTGAAGCCGATTATTATGTGTTGCTAAATAATGATATTGAAGTGCCCTCAGGTTGGATAGAACCGGTAATTGACTATTTAGAAAAAAATGAAACTGTTGCTGCTGCTCAACCCAAGATGTTAGATTATTTGCATAAAAATA
>JBIINH010000063.1:0-11985 GCA_044337585.1 Bacteroidia bacterium | reverse complement strand
TTTAGTTTCAATTTCTGAATTGTATTCTGTTCCTGTACGTGTACTTGTTTCTGTACTTTTCCCTAGTCTTAAGTATTGAAAATACAATCCGGATTGCGAAGCAATCCAATTATTTTTTTCGCTTTGGTGAGTTTGTTTTACAAATGGATTGATCATGCATGATGCATGAAATCCCGAGCCTATTCCATCATGCACTTGTCCAAACTCGTGATTGGGAAATCCCAACACACCAGCTAATGTAAACACGCCTCTATAATTTAGTTTATCGTCTACTATTTTTTGAGTTGGCTTGGTTGTGGTATCTGCTATAGGTTGTTTTGGTTTGGATGTATCGGGTTGAATGGTGTAAGTTTTCCATTGAGCGAAAGTTACATTCGCTGAAATTAACATGATGGAATATATCAATAGCTTTTTCATAATTCAATTTAAGGTATATGATGAATTATAAATATCATGCCAAATCTAATTATTCAAATCGCAAATGCTTAACCGACTCACCCGAATCGCGTAATTCAATAAGCGAATCAATGCCAATTTCTAAATGCTTTTGCACAAAATTATTGGATACCAATTTATCGCTTTCAGATGTTTTTACCCCCTCCGGTATCATCGGATTATCACTAACCAATAGGAGCGCGCCCTTCGGTATTTGATTGGCAAACCCAACAATGAAAATCGTAGCAGTTTCCATATCAATTCCCATTGCCCTTGTCTGCCTTAGATACTCTTTAAATTTTTCGTCATGTTCCCAAACACGCCTGTTTGTAGTATAAACTGTTCCTGTCCAATAGTCCATATCATGTTTTACAATCATAGCCGATACAGCTTTTTGAAGGCGAAACGAAGGCAATGCAGGAATTTCGGCAGGCAAATAGTCATCGCTTGTGCCTTCGCCTCTTATGGCAGCAATTGGTAAAATCAAATCACCTACTTTGGTTACTTTTTTTAGTCCACCACATTTTCCAAGAAACAAAGCAGCTTTCGGGTTTATTGCACTTATTAAATCCATGCATGTTGCAGCCATTGCGCTTCCCATTCCAAAATTGATAATGGTGATATTATTTGCAGTAGCCGATTGCATGGGTTTATCTAAACCATAAACTTCTACATTAAACCTTTCGGCAAATAGGTGAACATATTGGATGAAATTCGTAAGTAGAAAATATTCGCCAAACATATCTAGCGGGCGTCCAGTATACCTAGGAAGCCAGTCTTTAACAATTTCCTCTTTAAATTTCATAGCTTTTTTAGTGGTCAAATAAGGTGTCTCTCTGCATGATAAGATGAGCGAACCAATGGGCCAGACTCTACATATTTGAAGCCCATTTTTATTCCTTCTTCACGGTAATCACTAAACTCTTCGGGTGTTACGAAACGCTCAATGGCAAGGTGCATTTTTGTAGGTTGCAAATATTGACCCAATGTAAGCACATCACAACCATGATTTACCAAATCTTGCATGGCTTCTAGAACCTCGTGTTTTGTTTCACCAAGCCCTAACATGATGCCTGATTTTGTTCTGCGACCACGTTCTTTTGTTTTCAAAATTTGCTCTAAGCTGCGCTCATATTTCGCTTGAGGCCTCACTTTTCGGTACAAGCGTTTTATGGTTTCCATATTGTGTGAAACTACTTCCGGCTTTTCATCAATTACTTGATACAATAAATCCCATTTTGAAAGGAAATCAGGTATAAGCGTTTCCATTGTAGTATTGGGATTTAATTCTTTTACTTTCTTAATTGTTTCAGCCCAAACCCAAGCACCTTTATCAGGAAGTTCGTCACGGTTTACAGAAGTGAGCACTGCATGTTTAACTCCCATCAGCTTGATAGCTTCTGCCACACGTATCGGTTCATCTTTATCATAATCTGCATTGCGGCCTGTAGCAACTGCACAAAAAGAGCAACTGCGTGTGCAGGTATTTCCTAAAATCATGAAAGTAGCAGTACCCTCTCCCCAGCATTCGCCCATATTCGGACAATTGCCGCTTTCGCAAATGGTGTGTAGTTTATAATGATCCACCAATTGTCTTACTTTTCTATAGTTTTCTCCAATAGGTAGTTTTACTTTTAGCCATTCAGGCTTTTTTACGCGTTCATCAGCAAGTGTAGGTAGTGCAATCATTTGTTAAATCCGTATATGTAAGCAATGTATAATACTAAAAATTGTGTTCTTTCTGGCGAAAATGCCATTAGGGGTAGGGCTGTTGGGAAGAAATCAAATGTGAGCCCTCCCTCCAAATTATGAAATTCTTCATTGTATTGTCCCCATTCTGCTGATAGGCTAATACGCGCATATCCACCAGGTGTGAAGGTAGATTTATTTATGCCTGTGAAGAAATTAGCATTTCCAAAAATTAAACTGGGATTGTTATGAATATCGGGGTCGTATCTTTCGGCTTCTACATACCCTCCCGAACGGTCTGTATATGGATGGTAGATGTCTAAATAAATAGGCTTGAGCATGGCTGTAGAAATACCCACCGCATAATTGATGTTTATTCCCAATGCATTTTTATAAGGACGTTCGGTTAATTTTATGCTTCTTCCTACGCCTGTTCTCAAAAAGAAAGCCATGTTAAGCCTGCCATAAGAGTAACGTTGGGGGTTATCAGACGCCCCGTAAATTTTATATTCTTTTGGGTCTTTTATTCGGGCTATTTCAAAATCAAAAATACCTTTCTTCTTTGCTGTTTTATGCCATCCGTATCTAAAATTTAGTCCAAATATCCCGGTACTGTTGAGATTGCCACCTAACTGAACGGACTTTCTGTACATAATTGTTGTTTCGGTGATGGCAATATTTTGGGCACTTGTATGTGATGCAATCACAAACATTAGCAGTGTAAACCATATGATCTTATAAAGTTTCAAGTATCTTAGCGTTCAAATTTATAAAAATATTTAACATGAATACATCTGAATTGTCATACGAAGGTGAATTAAGAACAATTGCCACACATGTTTATTCCGGTACACAAATTTTTACCGATGCCCCAATTGATAACTTCGGTAAAGCACAAAGTTTCTCTCCCACTGATTTGGTAGCCACAGCATTAGGTACTTGTATGGTAACCATTATGGGTATTGAATGCATTAAACAAAACTGGAATATTGATGGAACTAAAATGTATATTCAGAAAAAAATGACCATAAATCCAAGAAGGATAGCAGAAGTGCATATACAAATTGACATTCCTGGCAAGAACTTAGATTTAGACAAAAGAAATATTTTGGAACAATTAGCACTTAATTGTCCAGTGGCTAAAAGCCTACATCCTGATATTAAACAGGAAATTGTATTTGAATATGTCTAATTATTTTGTCGAAAAAATAGAGAACAATGGTTCTACAGAAAATTTCGGACATGAGCTTTTGCAAGAAGATAACAACAACGCAGAAGCGATTAGAACGTATATAATTGACTTTTTCATATATTGAATTTGTACAAAACTAATGCATAAATATTTAAAATTAAAAGAGGTATTTAAAAATAAATGGTTCATGTTGTATAGAAATGAACAGCCTCATAAAGTTATTTTGAAACTAAAAGAGGCATTTGGGGAGGACTCTTCATGGCTATTTTCGCAACTTCAATACAGCGATAAAGTTAAAGATAAGCTTCCGTTATGGTTTGATAACCAATGCGGCATAACTGTTAAGTCCTACGAGCAGTCTAGTTCTCAGGCTACTGCGACTTATAAATCGACACTGATAAACGGTGACATATTACTTGATTTATGTGGGGGGCTTGGTGTAGATGATACATACTTTTCTAAATGCTTCAAAAAGGTAGTGTCTTTGGACCCAGATGATGACCTAAATGATATTGTAAAATTTAATAATATTTTTTTAAACATTGAGAATATAGTAAGAAAAACAATTAGAGCTGAAGATTTCCTGGGCCAAAATAGCTTGAAATTTGATTGGGTATATGCGGATGCCGATAGGCGAAATGATATTGGAAGTAAAATAAAACTTGAATCTTCTTCACCTGATATCCTTTCATTGATAGCTCCTATTTTTGATATCACAAATCAATTGCTGTTAAAGCTTTCACCGATGATTGACTTAACTGACGTGAAAAAGAAAGTTCCTTTTTTGAAACACATTTATGTGGTTTCTTTAAAAAACGAAGTGAAGGAAATCTTAACAGTCAGTGAGAAGAACTTTATTGGAGAGATTAGCGTAAGTGCAGTTGCAATTGATTACACCGGATTGCCATTAAACATTTACAGCAACACAGCTGATATTTCAATAGAAGATGATTTTAGTACAACGCATCAAGAGTATATTTATGACCCTGATGTAGCGCTTGCAAAATCAGGCTTATGGATGGAGTATGCCCAAAAAAATAATATTAAGCCACTTTCTTTACAATCTGTATATGCTTTGTCTCCTCATAATATAAATTCATTTTTTGGGAGAAAGTTTATTTGTAAAAGTGTAGTACCTTTTAACAAAAAAGAGGTGAAGGCTTATTTTAAAACAAATCACATTACAAAAGCCAATATTACACGTAAGAATTTTGTACTTAAAGTTGATGAAATTCGCCAATTATTTAAAATGGAAGATGGGGGAGATGATTATTTATTTTTTACAACAGATGGTGTTGGGAGAAAAATTATGCTTCACGGAGTGAAAGCTTAACCTCTTTTGATGGTAAGTTTTTTACCAGCAGAAATATTGTTGCTACTCAACTTGTTCCACTTTTTAATTTCGGCAACCGACACGCTATAACGCTTGGCAATGGCACCTAAATTGTCTCCACGCCTCACCGTATATACAGTTGTTGCTGTTTGATTGGCAACTTTTTGCTGTGTTTGTTTTGAAGTATTGTGAATCGCAATTAAGGCTCTGTCACTATTGTATTTATAAGCGGTATCACTAAGCATCTCTGCCAATGCCATTGATTTGTTATAAGGCAAATGTAATGCAATGCCTCCCGGCACAAATGGAATATAATTAGAACGAAGAGACGGGTTTAGTTTTCTTAGTTCTTCTATTGAAATGCCCAAATCTGTTGCAAGTGTCATTAGATTGTATCTATTGTCAACCTGAATGGTATCAGTAAAATAGGTTATGTCCTGATTATTATCTGGGTAAATATTGTGTTCAGACGCATAGGTCATCGCATATGCTGCAGCAATAAATGCTGGAACGTATCCACGGGTTTCTGCGGGTAGATATGCTTGAATTGCCCAAAAGTTTTTAACTCCTCCCGCACGTTTAATCGCCTTATTTACATTTCCGGGGCCACAATTGTAGGAGGCAATCACCAAAAGCCAATCGCCATAAATACGGAAAGAGTTTTGTAAATATTTGATAGCTGCTTCAGTAGATTTGGGAACGTCTCGTCTTTCGTCATATTGACTACCTGTTTTCAATCCATACATTCTTCCGGTAGCAGGCATAAACTGCCACATGCCTGCAGCTCCAACCGGTGATACTGCATTTGGGTTCAAAGCGGATTCGATCACGGCCATATACTTTAATTCGATAGGCATTTGTGCTTTGTCTAATGCAGCTTCAAACTCAGGAAAATAATAGTTTGACCAAGTAAGCATGCGCGAAACCAGCTTACGTCTTTTCAATGTGTACATATCTATATACCTGCGCACATATTCATTGTAATCCATGGGAATCTCACTCTCAAGTAAGGAAAGGCGATAAGCATAAACACTATCGGCATAAATTGGTATTTCATTATCTTCAAAACCATATATATTTAAATCGCCTTGATCAACCTTCGGATACAGTTTGTTTTTGAGCTTAATTGTATTGGTATCAATTGAATACAGCATTTCTTCATTTGCTGTAAACCTAAAAGTTCTAACTTGAGCTTCTGCACAAAAATTGCCCCAAACGAGTGCTATAAATAGGTATGTAAATATTTTCTTCAGAATATATTCAATTTAATTTATTTGAAATCTATATAACACAATAATACAAAAGTCGTTATAGCACTCCAAATTCAAATAGAAAAGGATTTGTTGATAACGCTATTTGTTTTTGAAAATCAGCTATTTATAGCAATGTTAAATTTTGTGTTTAACGACACATTCCAATAGAAGTGATTTGAAATCAGAGAGTTTAATCATATTTGGACCGTCACTCAGTGCAACATCAGGGTTTTCATGCACTTCAAAAAAGAATCCATCACAACCAACAGACGCTGCTGCTTTGGCCAAATAAGGGGCATATTCTCTATTGCCACCACTTTTTCCTTCTAGTCCACCTGGCTTTTGCGTACTATGTGTTACATCCATGCAAACCGGATACCCTAAAGCTTTCATATCCACGATATTTCGGAAATCTACAACTAGATTATTGTATCCAAACATGGTTCCCCTTTCTGTTAGTATAATCTGTTTGTTACCTGTTGACTCTACTTTTTTAACAGCATATTTCATTTCAGAACCTGATATAAATTGTGCTTTTTTAATGTTAACGATCTTATTTGTTTTTCCGCATGCCAACAGTAAGTCAGTTTGCCTACATAAAAATGCGGGAATTTGTAAAACATCAATTACTTGGGCCAATGCTTCTGCCTGATTGCTTTCATGAATATCTGTAGTAACAGGTAAGCCAAAATTGTCTTTTACTTTTTGTAAAATACGTAACCCTTCATCCATTCCATATCCGCGAAATGAATCTATAGAAGTGCGGTTAGCTTTGTCAAACGATGCTTTGAATATGTAAGTGAAATTTAACTCGTAAGCAATTTGAGCTATTTTTTCAGCCAATCGCATAATCATTTCTTCGTTTTCAATTACACATGGTCCTGATATCAAAAAAGTATTTTTTTGCAGTTGTTCGTATAAGTTCATATCAATAAAATAATGGCAAATGTAACAATCATAAACAAGAAAAGCGGCTAAAGCCGCTTTTCTTGTTTATCAATAGTCAATTAATGGTTATGGCATGGGTGGCACTAAGGATTGAATATTCAAACCTATGCCTGCTGTGGCTAGCCTATAGGGTCCCACAAAGTTATAATCACCATGTATGGTTAGTGCAACAAATTTTAACCTAAAGCCAGCACCAAATCTTGGAACATTAAATATACCCTCTGTTTCAATCGGATCACTAATGTCTTGAACTTTCATTGGTCTACCGAAGGAAGGGTCACTTACATTGAGCACTTCCTCATTTGGCACAACAACGGGGAAGTCACCTTTGAATCCCATCACTGTGGTAGAACTTTGATAACCACCGCTAACATGCACGGTAAATACACTAAATTTTGCTGAAACAATTAAGTTGGTATTCCAGGCTGTAGAAGCAAACTCTATGCGTTGTTTGCTGTAATCTTTGTTTGGATTTGGATTATAAATGCTTTGATCTGTTGGTGGTTCTAGTGCATTATTACCTGCTACAATTTCAGCATCCATTTTATTCCAAGCAAACATAACGGCAATATCTAGAAATGGGGTTTTCTCAAGCACCGGAATCCATTGTTTAATATCATGTTTTACACCAAATCCAAGCATACCTATACTTGCTTCTCCGAGTAACTTCACACGTGGCATAAATCTTACCAATACTTCAGTTCCCAGTCCTACACCCACACCAAGGGTTGCTGTTGGCATTGCCGCAATATTTCCAATTCCTGCTGGTAAGTCAAAACTCAAGATAGCCGTATCGTTATTGGTAAGTGGACTTTTGTCAAAGATCTCAACTTTTGGCCCACTTTTATTTTCACCAAATACTGTAGGTGCAATATTTTGCAATGGATCTTGAAGTCGGGTGCGGGTAAGGCTCAAATTGTTAACATCATATGTCCTGTCTTCAGTAGGTGCAATAATAACCGAACCAGCCAGCGTAATGCTAAAACCTCCTAGGCCTAAAGGTTTTGCGGTTTGGTACCAACCACTGTTTAAGCCCGCGCCAAATGCTTTTAAAATCGGCTGCATATAGGCATCTGAAATTTTTTGTGCATCTGCTTGTCCTGCCTTCAATAATTCCAAAGCCTGGTTTTGTGCTTTTGCATTTTCAAATAAACAGATTAAGGTAATGATGAAACTAATTTTCTTTAATTGTGTCTTCATGGTCTTCAAAGTTGATCAATCAAATTTATAGGTATTTAATTTAAAGTAGCAATAAATAGGAATTATTTCTGCATAAACATTAAATAAGTATTAAAACAAAAGCCCCAATTACTTGGGGCTTTTGTAAATATGATTAGAGCTAAATAAATTAGTGATTGTGGTGTTGGCCTTCTTTGTTTTGGTGTTTGATTTCAGATGTATTCATCTTACAACTTTCGCCACATTTTTCCTTACATTCTTTATCGTCTTTACAACCTTTTTTACAACCTTCCATGCATGTATGGCTATCTGATTTTTTGCAGTTGGCATAACAAGCTTTAGCTTCTTCCTCTGTCATCCCTTTAGCCATGCATGTTTTTACACATTCTTCTTCACTCATATTTGCGCAATCTTCACCACATGCTTTGGTATCCATATCAGAGCAGGAAGCATCCATTTTGCCTTCTTTTGAACAGCACTCCATTTTTGCGCCTGCTGTTCCGGCTTCTTTGTTCTCTGTATTCATTTGATGCCCCAACATTGGTGCTAAAGTCAATCCAACCAAACAAGTAAGTTTTATCAAAATATTCATTGAAGGACCAGAAGTGTCTTTGAATGGATCACCAACAGTATCTCCAACAACTGCTGCTTTGTGCGGATCAGATTTTTTATAGAACATTTCTTTCTTGCCATTCACTTCAATTTCAACTCCTTTTTCAAATGATTTTTTTGCATTATCCCAAGCACCACCGGCATTATTTTGAAAAATAGCCCAAAGTACACCACTAACAGTTACTCCTGCCATGTATGCACCCAATGCTTCAGCACCCATCACCAATCCGATTATAATTGGTGATACAATCGTGATAAGTCCAGGCAATATCATCTCACGTAAGGCAGCGCTGGTTGATATTTCTACACATTTGCCATATTCTGGTTTTCCGGTTCCTTCTAAAATGCCAGGTATTTCTCTGAATTGTCTGCGCACTTCATTCACCATATCCATTGCAGCTTTACCCACCGAGTTCATAGCCAATGCAGAAAACACTACCGGTATCATTCCTCCAATAAACAATGCTGCAAGTACTTTTGCGTCAAAAATATTGATACCATTAATACCTGTGAAGGTTACATAAGCAGCAAACAAGGCCAAAGCGGTAAGTGCAGCCGATGCAATGGCAAATCCTTTTCCAATCGCGGCTGTTGTATTTCCTACCGAATCTAAAATATCCGTTTTTTCACGAACATCAGCCGGCAATTCACTCATTTCGGCAACACCACCTGCATTATCTGCTATGGGTCCGAAAGCATCGATGGCCAATTGCATGGCTGTATTGGCCATCATAGCTGATGCTGCAATGCCCACACCATAAAATCCGGCTAATTCATATGCGCCCCAGATAGCGCCAGCAAATAAAATTACCGGCATAGCTGTTGAAAGCATACCTGTACCTAATCCGGCTATAATATTTGTAGCTGCACCGGTAGCTGATTTTTGTACAATAGCCATTACAGGTTTTTTGCCAAGTCCTGTATAAAATTCAGTGATATAAGAAATTGCAGCGCCAACAAACATTCCAATAATTACTGCATAAAACACATTCATTGATGTAGTTGTAGCAACGCTAAACTCGCCTGCATTAAATACCTTCATGCTAATATTAGTTGGAAGCATCCACATAATTAAGAAATAAGATGCCACAAGCGAAAGTATAATTGAAATCCAATTTCCGCGATTCAATGCAGCTTGTACTGTATTGGTGTCTTGTTTTGCATTTTCGCTAATACCAACAAAAAAGCTACTTACTATGGACGCTAGCAATCCAAATCCAGCTATACTCAACGGAAGTAAAATGGGTCCAATACCATTAAAAGGTATGCCATCCAATCCACCGTTTGCCGTTATAAAATCACGAATCAAATAGTTTCCTAACACCATCGAAGCCAAAACGGTAGCCACATAAGAACCAAACAAATCGGCCCCCATACCTGCTACGTCACCCACGTTATCGCCCACATTATCAGCTATTGTAGCTGGATTACGAGGATCGTCTTCTGGGATTCCTGCTTCTACTTTACCAACCAAATCTGCGCCCACATCAGCCGCTTTTGTGTAAATACCGCCACCAACACGTGCAAATAATGCAATACTTTCAGCACCTAATGAGAAACCTGCAAGTACTTCCAATACGCGTGTCATGGAATCAACACCACCGTTTTCATAACTTCCATTCATAAAGAAACTAAAGAAGATAATAAACAACATACTTAACCCTAATACAGCTAATCCTGCTACTCCTAAGCCCATTACAGTTCCACCAGTAAAGGATACCTTAAGTGCTTTGCTTAGTGATGTGCGTGCAGCTTGTGTGGTGCGCACGTTTGCTTTGGTGGCAATACGCATTCCGAAAAATCCCGACAAGGCACTAAACACACATCCGATAACAAATGCAACAACAATAAGAATATGCGATGTTTCCACAACTTGTGATAACCACCCAAGGGCTGCTCCTGCAATGAGTACATAAATAGCTAAAATGCGGTATTCAGCTTTTAAGAAGGCCATTGCACCTTCTGCAATGTAGCCTGCAATCTCTTTCATACGGTCGGTTCCGGCATCTTGTTTGCTTACCCATGCGCTTTTGATGGCCATCATAATAAGAGCGATAACCCCAAAGACAGGTATTAAATAAATAAAGTTTTCCATATATTTTTTATCTTGTTTTAAATAAGGCGGGCAAAAATAAGAATTAATTTAACTTTAGAAATTTAGATTTGAACAAACAATATGTGAATAGGCATGGACATGACAATAAGATTTGTATTCATTATTGCAATATTCCTTACACAAAATGCTTTTGGTCAGGGTGTTTTTAATCCTGCAGGCGCAGATGTGTGGGGTGTGGGCGGCATTACTACAACAAGTACACAAAATTTTGCAGGAATGCAAAACCCCGCACTTTTAGCACTAAATAATGATTGGGGTGTCGCATTAAATGCAGACCAACGTTATGGAACAAAAGAAAATACCACGGCTGTTTTTACTATTTATCGCAAGTGGAAAGGTTTCACTTCGTCTTTAAACATACTTCATTATGGATATGATTTATTTAACCAACAAAGATTAGGTGCATCTTTTTCAAGAAAGCTAAGTGAGGTATTTGCATTGGGTATCGGTATCGATTATGTGGCAACCAACATTCGAGAATATGGCAACACAGGACGGGTAGTGCCCTCACTTGGTGTGATTTATCAACCTACCAAGCCCTTGCATTTAGGATTTTATTTGTTTAATCCTGCCTTGCAAACCTATGCTAATAATATTGACCAAATAATGCCCGCATTTGCAAGGCTAGGCATGAAATATGAATTTTCCAGTAAAGTAATTACGCAATTTGAAATTCAACAAACTTTGGAACAACCTGCAATCATAAGAGGTGGCATTAGGTATTTTCCACACGAAAAATTTTACCTTTCAATGGGAGTTACTTCTAATCCTGCGCAATATACTTTTGGAACAGGTATGAAATTGCCGCACTTAAGGATTGATTTTGCAGCAGTAATCCATGAAGTTCTTGGTTTTTCGCCTCAAATTGGTTTGGCTTATCCAATGTGGTAATATGAAAAATGGTTACTTAATCATATTGTTCAGCTTAACGGTGAATTTACTTTTTGCACAAAACACAAAAAGAGAACCTACAGAGAAAATAATTGCCGATGTGATGGAGCGTTTTATTGAAAATGAAGAAGCAACTTTGGATTATACGGATTTGCAAGAACAGCTTGAATATTACACACGCAATCCAATTAATTTAAATAAAGCAAATCGTGCACAACTTGAGCGTTTGGTGTTTTTAGATCAATCTGATATCAATGCTATTTTGTTTCACCGAAGCAGGTATGGTGATTTTATCAGTGTATTCGAAATACAGGCAATTGAGAAATTGGACGAAATG
>JBIINH010000195.1:0-3442 GCA_044337585.1 Bacteroidia bacterium | reverse complement strand
CACAAAAAGGATTAGTGTGCTACTACCATGCGTAATATTTTGGTATAGGTGCCGCATTGTGTTTCTATAAAATATACGCCATTTGCAACTTCTGAAATATCAATTGTGGTTTTATAAGAATCTATATTTGTATTTGGTATTACAAGTTTACCAAATACATCATACATTTTATAAGACATTTTTATGCCAGGTGTTTAAGTAAATTACTTACCGCAATACTCGAACAATATCGGTTGCGAAGTAAAATTATGGAACCCTTGAAAAGGTATTACCTCCCGGTAATTTTATTTCTAAGAGACCATCAGCTTTATTATACAAAGCGTAGTAGTCATTAAATGAAGAATCATATTCTTGATTTGCAATGATTTTATATACATTTTTATATGTTGTACCATCAATTGTATATTGTTTGTATGTAATAAAATTTTCACCGATAAATGCCACAGAATAACAATAAAAAGGTACTCTTTGGAAATAAATAAAGAATTCCCATCCAGACCTTTCACGTTTAATGCTTATTGACAATTCGGATTTGTTATCCGTTTGGTAAAACACTATTTTTTTATTTTCATATTTTGTATATCGTAAACACTTATCATCAGGTTCTGAATCTGAATTATATGTATAATATAGTCTTACTTGATCAGATGTAAATGTGTGAATAATATCGGTTGATGATTCTTTAAGACGTAATGTATCATTGCCTTTGTAAATACTGAAAATATTATTTTCATATTCCATTAGTCTCCATAATGGAGTATCTAAATAAGTTCTGTCTTTTTCTACACACGTTTTCTCTTCTCGTTCGCAACTGCTTAAAAGCAAACCGGAAAACAGCAAACCCAATATAAGGCATGCTGCAAAAGGTGTGTGGCGGGTAGGGGTTTTCATATGTGGTGCAGGCAGGTGATAATAATTGGGGTATTAATTTAACAGCAAGATACAAAGAAACAGGAAGAAAAATTACATCACACGCATACGCCACGTCCAATACACACGGTCTGAGTTGAGTGTGTACTAATACAATTTTGGATACGACTGCGGATCGTACTCATGCAACATTTTCAGCACGGTATCAAACACATCTTCGGCATTGGGTTTACTGAAGTAGTCGCCATCGGTACCGTAGGCCGGGCGGTGAGGCTTGGCAGCAAGGGTTACAGGTTGCGCATCAAGGTAGCGGTAGCCATGTTGTGCTTCCAGTATTTGTTGCAAAATATAGGATGAAGCACCACCGGGCACATCTTCATCTACCACCAACAGTTTGTTGGTTTTGCGAAGCGAGTTCACGCATGTGTGGTGTATGTCAAAAGGCAATAATGATTGGGCATCAATCAACTCGCAGCTGATGCCAATTTGCGCAAGGCGCTCCATGGCATCCTGCACAATACGCAGGGTTGAACCGTAGCTTACAATGGTAACATCCGTACCTTCCTGCAATACTTCAGCTACACCTATAGGAGTGGTATATTCGCCAATATTATCAGGCATTTTTTCTTTCAGTCGGTATCCGTTCAGGCACTCAATTATCAATCCCGGTTCATCACTTTTTAAAAGCGTATTATAGAAACCTGCAGCTTGTGTCATATTGCGTGGCGTAAGCACATATATGCCGCGAAGTGAATGCAAAATCATACCCATGGGCGAACCTGAGTGCCAAATACCCTCCAGCCTGTGGCCGCGTGTGCGTACAATCAACGGAGCTTTTTGTCCGCCTTTGGTGCGGTATTGCAAGGTGGCCAAGTCATCGCTTAATGGTTGCAGTCCGTACAATAAATAATCAAGGTATTGAATTTCGGCAATAGGTCTTAGGCCACGCATGGCAGCACCCATTCCCTGACCGATGATGGTAAGTTCACGAATGCCGGTGTCAAACACACGCGATTCGCCATATTTTTCCTGTAGGCCTGCAAATCCCTGATTTACGTCACCAATTTTACCTACGTCTTCGCCAAATGCAAATATGCGTGGGTCGCGGGCAAGCGCTTTGTCGAAAAATGCCTGCATCACTTCACGTCCGTCAACTGTTTTGGAAGCATCGGAATATTCCGGTTTCACTTCTGTTACATGCATGGCATTTTGTGCCGACTGGCTATGTAGATGCGAACTGTAACGCTCGTTATTATCATTATGAAACTGACGTTTGAAATCGACAAGAGCAGTGCGCTCTGCCGAGTGAGTGCCCAGCGTAATTTCCAATGCACGATGGAGTGCATTAGCCACATCTTTGCGAATAGGTTCAGTAATGCTGCGTAGGGTGTTACTCAATTCGGTAAGTGTGGAAAGCTGAGTTTCGGTTGCAAGATTTTCTATAAATAGTGCAGCATCCGATAACTCATTTTTTATGGGAATTAAATACGCATCCCAAGCAGCTTTTTTTGCATCGTTAACTTCTTTTTTTGCATCGGTTTCCAGGGCATTCAATTCTTCTTCCGCTACTATTTTATTCTCGATAATCCATTTGCGAAATTGTGCCACACAGTCATATTCTTGTTCCCAATTCAAACGTTCCTTACTTTTATATCGCTCGTGTGATCCTGAGGTTGAGTGTCCTTGCGGCTGGGTAAGTTCCTGCACATGAACCAGAACAGGCACATGGGATTCGCGGGCAATTTTTCCGGCACGTTCATACGCTTCGCAAAGGGCAGGATAATCCCATCCTTTCACACGGATGATTTCAAATCCATTTCCTTTTTCATCACGCTGAAATCCTTTCAGAATTTCAGAAATATTTTCTTTCGTAGTTTGGTGGCTTGCATGCACCGAAATGCCATATTCATCATCCCACACCGAAATAATCATAGGTATCTGCATCACACCGGCAGCGTTGATGGCTTCGAAAAAGTGGCCTTCGCTTGAACTGGCATTGCCAATAGTGCCCCAAGCTACTTCGTTGCCGTTGTCGCTAAAGTCATTTTCACCAATAATGGATGCGTTTTCGCGGTAATATTTAGAAGCCAGCCCCAAGCCAACCAGTCTAAGCATTTGTCCGGCAGTGGGCGAAATATCAGAAGAAGAGTTTTTAAGTGCTTTGAGTTTTTTCCAGCTTCCGTCTTCATTAAGCAATCGGGTGCCATAGTGTCCGTTCATCATGCGCCCGGCAGATGCAGGTTCGGCTAACACATCGGTATGGGCATATAGTTGGGCAAAAAATTCCTGAATGGTAAGTTGGTCAATAGCCATCATAAAAGTTTGGTCGCGGTAATAACCCGATCGGAAGTCACCAATCTGAAATGCTTTAGCCATTGCAATTTGTGGCAGTTCTTTTCCATCACCAAAAATGCCAAACTTGGCTTTGCCCGTTAATACTTCTTTGCGGCCCAGCAAACTTGTTTGCCTACTTTTATAAGCTGTGCTATAATCTTTTAGTACTTCTTTTTTAAAGTCCGAAATGCTTAATTTTTCTGTACTTGCTTTACCCATAGTGCAAGTATATGTGTTT
>JBIINH010000194.1:0-3527 GCA_044337585.1 Bacteroidia bacterium | reverse complement strand
GTAGGCTCCTTTACCTGCAAAAGTGCCATATCCTTCAGCTCCATATACTTCTATTTTATAATTTCCCCCAACAGGTACTCTCCAATTTTGGATTCCGTTAACGGATGTTACTTGTCCTGCTAGACTTGTACTACTGTATGCGGTATTTATTTGCGTCTGAGTTGGTCCGTCTATTCCGGTGGCACCTGCATTTGTAAAAGTGTAAGTTTGGGCTTTTACAAATACTGAAAACTGTAAGGTCAATACAATTAATAAAAGCTTTTTAAAGTTGTAAGATTTTTCCATTTTTATTATTACTTAAAAACACATTAGGGATATATGAAAAATTCTTTATGTGTTTGATAAAAAACCGTTGTTATAGTTCAACATGTTCATATTAACTAGTAACATAAAGAATACAATTATAAAAAACAAATATGTAATGCCCAATTTATATCCAATTTTATATTTGAAAAATTAGACGAATTCATTGTATATAAATATCGAAACCGTTATTAGGAAAATATGAATATGAAAACTGAAGTTCAAAGTCATATTTTTGTTATGTCATATAGTTGTCATATCAATAATTAATGTCATATAGTCCGTTTTGTATAAAGCTAATCATTATAAACCAGTAACATTACCATGTCACGCATCAAACTCCAACTCCCCGAATCATTTTTATTTCAAACCGAAATTTTGGTCCGTATTGACGATATCAACTACGGCAATCACTTGAGCAATGATGCTTACCTTAAGTATATGCACGAGGCACGTATGCGTTTTTTTGCACATTATGGCTACAGTGAAATGAATTTGGCCGGCACTTCGGTAATTATGGGCGACACGGCTATAGTTTTTAAGCAGGAATGCTTTTACGGTGAAAAACTCAAAATAGAAATTACTGCATCGGATTTCGGAGCTAGGAGTTTTGATTTGTTCTACCGTTTTACCAAATGTGAAACGGGCGCATTGGTATGTGAAGCCAAAATAGGTATGGTGTGTTTTGATTATACATCAAGTAGGACTGCCGAAGTACCTGCTGCTTTCAAAAATTTGTTTAGTGTATAAATTGTACATAAACAGATTGCTGTAATTCTAATCAAACAGCCTACTTTTATCCTATTAAAAAGCCACCCCTTCATGAAGAGAACGCCCTCAAAACTTAAAAATATCAAACGAGAACTTGAAAAATTATTCTCAGAAAACAAAAGCAAAGCTTTCAATTACAAACAACTTGCATCAAAGCTTGAACTAGACTCATCCGAGGGTAAAGATGCCATTATTCGTAACCTAAAAATAATGGAAAAAGAAGGTGCAGTTGAAGAAGTAATGCCGGGAAAATATATTTCCTTGTATGTATCCCAGTTTTTAGAAGGAACCATGCAACTGACCCAACGTGGGATTGGCTATTTTTTGCCCGATGACTCCAATTTAAAAGATGTTTTTATTGAATCAGAAAACCTAAATACTGCCCTGCATGGTGATAAGGTTCGGGTTCATTTATTTGCTCATAAGATAAGTGGTAAAGATTCGGGCGAGGTAGTAGAGGTAGTCAAACGTGCACGTACAAAATATGTTGGCGTTGTTCAGTTGGCACATAACTATGCGTTTGTTGTACCTGATGACAAACGAATGTATGTTGACATATTTGTGCCCATTGATAAAATCAACAAAGCACGTAATGGGCAAAAAGTAGTAGCATCAATTACGGAATGGGACCCTGCACAAAAGAATCCCTTTGGTGAAATTGTAGAAGTATTGGGTATGCCTGGTGATCACCAAACCGAAATGCACGCCATTATTAACGAGTTTGGCTTTACCGTTAAATTTCCGGATGAGGTAGAAAAAGAAGCTGATAAAATTCCGTTGGTCATTTCTAATGAAGAAATAAAAAAACGGAAAGACTTTCGCAAAACACTCACCTTCACAATTGATCCTGAAGACGCCAAAGATTTTGATGATGCCCTTTCCATAAAACAAATAAGCGAAGGCATTTGGGAAATTGGCGTGCACATTGCAGATGTGAGCCACTATGTACTACAAGGTACCATACTTGACCAAGAAGCATTTACACGAGCAACCTCTGTGTATTTAGTTGACAGAACCATTCCCATGCTTCCTGAAAAATTATCAAACGGAGTGTGCTCCTTACGCCCTAATGAAGAAAAACTCACCTTCTCAACTGTATTTACTATAAATGAACATGCCGAAGTGTTGGATACGTGGATTGGCAAAACAATTATTTACTCAGATAGAAGATTTTCATACGAAGAAGCACAAGAGCGACTTGAAACAGGTGAAGGAGATTATGTAGAGGAGTTGAAAACACTTAATAAACTGGCACTCATCTTACGTAAAAAACGGTTTGAAAACGGGGCAGTAAATTTTGAAACCGAAGAAGTGAAGTTTAAGTTAGATGAAAATTTTAAACCAACAGGTATTTTCAAAAAAATAAGAAAAGATGCGCATAAACTCATCGAAGAATTTATGTTACTAAGCAATAGGACTATTGCCAGTTATGCCTATCACTTAGGCAAAGGCGATCACAAAAAAACATTTGTTTACAGGGTTCACGAGGCACCAAATCAAGATAAACTAAACCTGTTTTCAATGTTTGCATCCAGATTTGGTTACACTATACAAACCACAAGTGAGCGGGCAATTGCCAAATCATTTAATAAATTACTTGCCGAGGTAGAAGGCAAACCTGAGCAAAATATCATCCAAAGCATGGCCGTAAGAAGTATGATGAAAGCATACTACACAACTAAGAAAACAAGCCACTATGGATTGGCATTTGATTATTACACACACTTCACCTCACCCATTCGCAGGTACCCTGATTTAATGGTACACCGCCTGTTGTTTTCTTATTTAAACAAAGGCAAATCAGCTAGTGAAAAAGATTACGAAGAGATGAGTAAGCACAGTTCACAAATGGAAATACAGGCAGCAGATGCCGAACGAGCGAGTGTGCGATACAAGCAAGTGGAGTACATCAGTGCCTATGTTGGTCAGCAATTTTCCGGTATTATTTCGGGCGTTTCTGAATGGGGTATGTATGTAGAGATAACCGAGTACAAATGCGAAGGCATGGTAAGGTTAAGTAATCTGGCAGATGATTATTACGAATATGATGAATACAACCAATGGATAATTGGTCGTAGTAGCAGAAAAACCTATCAACTAGGCGGTCAAGTTGAAGTGATTGTGAAGAATGCCGATGTAAATAAACGACAAATCGACTTAGACTTGCTTGATAACAATGCCCATGTTCGCATAGCAACAAAAAAACAAAAGTTTAAGAAGAAAGAAGAGCTGAGACAAAAAGCCATACAGAAACCTAAAGCCAAGAAAAAACGAAGGAGATAAATGCCCATTATTCAATCAACATTTCATGGCTCTAAATTATTTCGTGATGCCCATTTGGAAACTATCCTTCCGGCTATTTTCAGAAAGCTAACAGTTAATTACTCAAGAGAACGCATTGAAACACCGGATGGAGATTTCTTTGATGTAGACCGTATTAACAAAGGGAATAG
>JBIINH010000193.1:0-3557 GCA_044337585.1 Bacteroidia bacterium | reverse complement strand
ACCGTATTGATGAAAGCAATAGTTGAAGTGTTACATGATTTTCAACCTGAAATGAAAGATTGGATTTACATATCCGAAGATAGGCTGCCTAAAGAATTTGATGCGGTAATTGCTACAGGAAGCAATAATACCAATCGCTATTTTGAGTATTATTTTCGGAATAAGAAATCACTCCTTAGAGGTAGCAGACACAGTGTTGCTGTGATAAAAGGAAATGAATCGGATGAAGATATGCAGCGCCTTGCAGATGATGTATTTATGTACTTCGGATTGGGGTGTCGCAATGTATCCAAAGTATATATACCAAAAGGGTTTGACTTTGCAAAGCTATATGAAAATACACATCATTATGATCACCTTATTCATCATCATAAATATGCCAATAACTATACCTATCACAAAGCCATTTTGATGATGGATCGCACACCTATTCTCGATAATAATTTATTGTTGATGAAAGAAGATGCCGGAATGTCTTCGCCACTTTCAATGCTCTATTATGAATATTACGACAACCTAGATAAAGTAGTAGAAAAGATTGAAGCAGATAAGGAACATATCCAATGTGTGGTGAGTGCGATTGACAAAGATGGGTGGCAGCCTTTAGGTCGGGCACAATTTCCTTCTTTGTTTGATTTTGCCGATGGGGTAGATACCATGCAGTTTTTATGTAATGTGTAATTTTGGCCTAGAGCCAATCTTGTCTATTATCACCTAATTTAAAAAATAGTTTTTCTCCTCGCACATACATTGCGAAGTGGGCAGTGAATTTTACAATCAAATTCCACACTCAATTGTTACATTTGATGAGTACAACTGCCACAAAACCCGTGAACCAAAACTCTATAGTACGCAACAAACTGGTGATGTTTATCGACATGAACAGTTTTTTTGCCCGTTGCGAACAGCAAGTAAACTATTGGCTGCGCGGTAGGCCCGTTGCCGTGTGCGTATACACAGGGAGATTTGGTGCAGCCATTGCCCTTAGTACCGAAGCTAAACAACGTGGGCTTAAAGCAGGTAAGCGACTAGATGAGCTGATGGCAGAGTGCAAAGAGCTTGTGCCGATAGAAACACATCCACAACGCTATCGGGAGTTTCATGTCAAAATCATGAATGTACTTAAAAAATACAGTGACGAAGTTATACCAAAGAGTATTGATGAAGCCATAATGGACATATCTTCTTATCAATTGCTTTACAAAGATCCGAAAGAGCTGGCTTTGAAAATAAAAGCCGATATAAAAGCTGAGGTTGGCGATTGGTTAACATGTTCCATTGGTATTGCGCCAAATGCCTTTCTAGCTAAGCTTGCCACCGAATTACAAAAGCCAGATGGACTTGTAGAAATTACACCAGAGAATATTGATGATATACTTTCTAAATTGCAACTAACCGATTTGCCTGGAATAGCTGAAGGCAACGCTGCACGCCTCATGCAAGCAGGCATTTGTACACCTTTGGAGTTGAGGTATGCCACGCCACAAAAATTAAAAAATGCCTTGCATAGCATTATTGGGGTTTATTGGCACTATCGACTCAATTTTAAAGAAGTAGATCAGATAACACACGATTATAAAGCCATGCAGGCTATGCGCCAAGTTTCCAAGCATCAGCGCGAGTCACTTGATACGCTCAATGAATTGCTTGTGGCTTTGTGCATGAAGCTTGAGCAGCGCATGGTACGCCAAGGGGTGTATGCAAAAGATATTCAAATATGGACCCGATACGAAACGGGAATGTCGTGGAAAGACCGCATCAAAAGTGATAAGCCTGTTCAAAGTGGAAGTGAACTGTTAAAGTTGCTTCGCCTTCGTATGTTAAAGTTTGAAAAAACACACCATTCAGAGTCTATTATCAACAATGGCCTCACTGCATTGGGCGTAACAGTAACCGATTTTGTGCCTCAAGATATGATTAACTTAAACTTGTTTGAAGATGCCGTGAAAGACAAAAACTTGAGAAAGGTAGTGTATGATATCAAAAATAGGTTTGGCAAAGACAAAGTGATGAAGGCCGCAGAACTAGGAGATGAGCGTGTGCTTAAAGATGTAATAGGATTTGGCTCTATTAAGGATTTCTATGTAGACGGAGAGTTTGATGCGGATTATTAACAACAAGTCACCTGCGAATCATACAAGCAAAGCATATTTTTTTATTTGCATTTCTTTAAGCTACTTTTGAATCCATGTCACTATTATCCCGTATTCAGCAACAAGCCGATACCTTACACCCTGAGGTGATTTCATGGCGAAGACATTTTCATGCATATCCTGAACTTAGTTTTCAGGAAGTAAAAACACAGGCGTATGTGATTGAGCAACTTGTAAAAATAGGAATTGCGCATATACAAAGAATAGCCAATACGGGAATAGTAGCCATCATTGAAGGAAAGAACCCGCACAAAAGGGTAGTGGCGTTACGTGGCGATATGGATGCGCTGCCAATTTACGAGCAAAATGATGTGGTTTACAAATCGGTAAATGAAGGAGTAATGCACGCCTGCGGACATGATGTGCATACGAGTTGTTTGCTTGGAGCAGCAAAAATATTATACGATTTGCGCGATGAGTGGGAAGGTACCGTCAAATTACTGTTTCAACCAGGCGAAGAGAAATTGCCGGGAGGTGCCAGTATCATGATTAAAGAAGGTGCATTGCAAAATCCTGCACCGAAGCAAATTTTTGGTCAGCATGTAATGCCTTTGCTGCCCGTTGGCACTGTGGGTTTTCGTAGCGGTTTGTACATGGCAAGCACAGATGAGCTTTATGTAAAAGTGATAGGCAAAGGTGGCCATGGTGCCATGCCGCATTTAAATATTGATCCGGTTTTGATTGCTGCAAACATCATCACTTCATTGCAGCAGGTTGTGAGCCGCAAAGCCAATCCAATTATTCCTTCGGTGCTGTCATTTGGGAAGGTAATTGCCAATGGCGCCACCAATGTAATTCCGAATGAAGTGTATATGGAAGGAACCTTTCGCACACTAGATGAAACATGGCGAGCACAAGCACATCAAGAGATGCAGCGCATTGCGACATTAATTGCAGAAGGCATGGGCGGACGTTGCGAGTTTGAAATTCGTAGAGGTTATCCGTTTCTAAAAAACGACCCTTTAGCAACTGAACATGCAAAATCAGCTGCTATTGAATATTTGGGAAAAGACAAGGTAATAGACTTGGATGTATGGATGGCAGCAGAAGATTTTTCATACTATTCACAGGAAATGCCGGCATGCTTTTTTCGCTTGGGTACACGCAATGAAGCCAAAGGAATTACTTCATCGGTTCATACACCTACTTTTGATATTGATGAGGATGCATTGAAAATCGGTGCCGGATTGATGGCGTGGATTGCGGTTAGGTAATTATGAATGATTAATGATGAATGAAGCGTTGAGGAAATCAAGTCTCATATCTTAAATCACAAAGCCCAATTCTCAAATTCTATAGCGTTATATAAATCAGCTTTTTGGTTTCGAAGAAAGGTTCGCTGAAATAGGAGCTCAAATCAATTTCTTGTATCATTAATTTTCTATTATTTGCTTTAAGCGCTTT
>JBIINH010000004.1:0-37309 GCA_044337585.1 Bacteroidia bacterium | reverse complement strand
GTATTGTTTCGTTTTAGGAGTATCTAAATTGAAATTCTCCAATACAGTGATGCTATTTTCTTTTGCTTTGTAAGTCAATGCTGATTTACGTGCAAGTTGTTTCACTTTCTTATTCAATTTAAAACTGTAATCACGTGGACGTGGTCCATGGATACGGGCTCCACCAACAAAAGTTCCAGACTTGATACTACCTTTACGTGATCCACCTGTACCTTTTTGACGGTGTAACTTCTTAGTAGAACCACTCACTTGGCTTTTTTCCTTTGCGCTGTGTGTTCCCTGACGTTGGTTAGCCAGATATTGTTTCACATCCAAATAAATGGCGTGATCATTAGGTTCGATATTGAAGATATCATCATTCAAACTCGCCTTTTTTCCGGTTTCAGAACCGCTGATATTATATACTGCTAATTCCATGTTTATTTCTCGATAAATAAGAATGAACCATTGTGTCCAGGAATGCTACCTTTTATTACTAAAAGATTTTTATCCTTATACACTTTTAAAATTTCAAGATTGGTTTTCTTCACTCTTACACCACCCATACGACCGGCCATACGCATGCCTTTCAAAACCTTTGAAGGGAATGAAGATGCACCGATTGAACCTGGTGCGCGTTGACGGTCATGCTGACCGTGTGAACCCATACCAACACCACTAAAACCATGACGTTTTACAACACCTTGAAAGCCTTTTCCTTTTGATGTACCTACTACGTCTACAAATTCTCCTTCTTCAAATAGGTCAACAGTTACTGTTTGTCCAAGTTGAAGTTCGTTTTCAAAACCGGTAAATTCTACCATTTTTGATTTTGGAGTTGTATTGGCTTTCGCATAAATACCTTTAAGAGGAGCGGGAGTGTTTTTCTCTTTACGCTCGCCATATGCCAGCTGCACAGCGGTGTATCCGTCTTTTTCCGGAGTCTTCACCTGAGTTACCACACAAGGTCCTGCTTCGATAATGGTACAAGCTACGTTCTTGCCATTTTTATCGAAGATGCTGGTCATACCAATTTTTTTACCTATAAGTCCTGACATAATGTTTAAAATCAAACTTTAATTTCTACTTCTACCCCGCTAGGTAGTTCCAATTTCATAAGTGCATCAACAGTTTTTGCGGTAGAACTGTATATATCCAACATACGCTTATATGAGCAAAGTTGGAACTGCTCTCTTGCTTTTTTGTTCACGTGTGGCGAACGCAACACTGTGTAAATCCTCTTTTGAGTAGGAAGTGGAATCGGTCCACTTACTATAGCTCCCGTTGATTTAACGGTGCGAACGATTTTTTCTGCTGATTTATCAACTAGATTATAATCGAACGACTTGAGTTTAATTCTGATTTTTTGATTAACCATGTTATTAAGCTTTTGCTGCTTTACCTTGTACTTTTGCTAACACCTCTTCTTGAACATTTCGTGGTGCTTCGGAGTAATGACTGAATTCCATAGTAGAAGTTGCGCGTCCTGATGAAAGGGTGCGTAATTGTGTAACATATCCAAACATTTCTGCTAATGGAACTTTTGCCTTGATAACTTGAGATCCGGCTCTTGAATCCATACCTTCTAATTGTCCTCTGCGTTTGTTCAAATCACCTATCACATCTCCCATATTCTCTTCTGGTGTTAAAACTTCTAATTTCATGATTGGCTCCAATAAAACCGGGCTTGCTTTACGAGCTGCTTCTTTAAATCCAATTTTTGCGGCTAATTCGAATGATAAGGCATCAGAATCGACTGCGTGGAATGAACCATCAAACAAACGAACTTTCAAACTCTCGATAGCATACCCTGCCAATACACCATTCTTCATCGCTTGGTCGAAACCTTTTTGTACTGAAGGAATAAATTCTTTAGGAATTGAACCTCCTACAATTTCGTTTACAAATTCAAGACCAACTTTTTCATTATCTCCTGGTATTAATTCAAACTGAATGTCTGCAAATTTACCGCGACCACCTGTTTGTTTCTTATATACCTCTCGGTGTGATACATTTTTTGTAATCGTTTCTTTATATGATACCTGAGGTGCTCCTTGGTTACATTCTACTTTGAACTCACGTCTCAATCTATCAACAATGATTTCTAAATGTAATTCACCCATTCCAGATATTACAGTTTGTCCTGTTTCTTCGTCTGTATGAACACGGAATGTTGGATCTTCTTCAGCTAATTTAGCCAAAGACATACCTAATTTATCAGAGTCAGCTTGTGTTTTTGGCTCTACAGCCAAACCGATTACGGGATCTGGGAAGTTCATCGCTTCAAGCACGATTGGGTGCTTTTCATCGCATAAGGTATCTCCTGTTTTTATATCTTTAAATCCTACTGCTGCTCCGATATCACCTGCACCTAAATATTCAATTGGATTTTGCTTATTGGCGTGCATTTGGAAGATACGTGAGATGCGTTCTTTGTTTCCACTACGCATATTTAACACGTATGAACCTGCATCCAATTTACCTGAGTAAGCACGCATAAATGCTAAGCGACCTACGAATGGATCTGTAGCAATTTTAAATGCCAAGGCAGCAAAAGGTTCATCATAGCTTGGTTTGCGGGAAACTTCTGCACCTGTATCAGGGTTTGTTCCTACAATACTTTTCTTATCAAGTGGACTAGGTAATAATTCCATTACCAAGTCCAACATGGTTTGTACTCCTTTATTTTTAAATGACGATCCACAAAGCATAGGTACAATTTTCATGTCTACCACGGCTTTGCGTAAAGCATCTAGTATTTCGCGTTCAGAGATTGACTTAGGATCTTCGAAAAATTTCTCCATCAATTTGTCATCGTATTCTGAAACGGCTTCAAGAAGTTTTTCTCTCCATTCCAATGATTCTTCCAACATATCAGCAGGAATATCAATCACTTCGTAGGTCATACCCTTATCAGCTTCATTCCAAATCATTCCACGGAAGTTGATTAAATCAACAACTCCACGGAATCCATCTTCGGCACCAATAGGTAATTGAAGAGGAACGGCATTGCTACCTAACATTTCACGAACTTGCTTGCACACGTTCAAGAAATCGGCACCTGCACGATCCATTTTATTTACGAAACCTAAACGAGCTACGTTGTAATTATTTGCTAAGCGCCAGTTAGTTTCTGACTGTGGCTCCACACCATCAACCGCTGAAAACAAAAATACCAATCCGTCCAAGACACGCAACGAACGATTTACCTCTACAGTAAAGTCCACGTGGCCTGGTGTATCAATAATATTAATTTGATAATCTTTACTTCTGTATTTCCAAGGTACAGTAGTAGCAGCAGATGTAATGGTAATACCACGTTCTGCTTCCTGAACCATCCAATCCATTGTTGAAGCACCATCATGCACCTCTCCTATCTTGTGGTTTACACCAGAATAATAAAGAATGCGTTCGGTAGTTGTAGTTTTACCGGCATCAATATGGGCTGCAATACCTATGTTTCTTGTTAATGATAAGTCGCGTGACATTTTATCTTTTATGGATTTTTAAGAGATTATTGTTAACTAACTTTAAAGTGAGAGAATGCTTTATTTGCTTCAGCCATGCGGTGTGTATCTTCACGTTTTTTAACAGAAGCTCCTTCACCTTTTGATGCCGCAATGATTTCGCCTGCAAGTTTATCAGCCATTGATTTCTCAGAACGCTTGCGTGAATAATCAATTAACCATTTCATCCCTACTGCGATTTTGCGATCTGCAGGAACTTCAATAGGAATCTGGAAAGTTGCACCACCTACCCTACGCGCTTTTACTTCTACAGATGGCATAACGTTTCCTAGTGCTTTTTTCCAAACATCAAGTCCACGCTCTTGCATTTTGCCTTCAACTTTGTCTAACGCATCATAAAAAATTGCGTAAGCTGTACTTTTCTTACCGCTCCACATCATATTGTTTACAAAGCGAGTTACCATCACGTCATTAAATTTCGGATCTGGTACTAGAATGCGTTTTTTAGGTTTACTTTTTCTCATAAATATGAATCTTTCCTAATGTCTAATTATTTTTTCTTTGCTTTAGGATCTGCTGCTGCTTGTCCAGGTTTTGGCTTCTTGGTTCCGTATTTAGAACGTCTTTGGTTACGGCCTGCAACACCTGCTGTATCCAATGCTCCGCGAACAATATGGTAACGAACTCCCGGTAAATCTTTTACCCTTCCTCCACGCACCAATACAATAGAGTGCTCTTGTAAGTTGTGACCTTCTCCCGGGATGTAAGCGTTTACTTCATTTCCGTTGGTTAACCTAACACGTGCTACTTTACGCATAGCCGAGTTTGGCTTTTTAGGCGTAGTAGTATACACACGTGTACACACACCTCTGCGTTGAGGGCATGAATCAAGTGCCGGAGATTTACTCTTGAATGAAACGTCTTGGCGACCTTTTCTTACTAATTGTTGTATAGTAGGCATATTTTTAAATGCTTTAGCTTTTGTTAAAAGGACGGCAAAGGTAGATTGTTGTACCGAGCTAAGCAAGTGCCTGACAAAAAATATTTAAAAAATATTCAATGCTGAGCGGGTTAGCTGGTCCAACCATCAGTCTTTACTATACTTTTGTTACCCCGTATAGTTATTATTGGGGTTGCGAAAGTAGGTGATTAATTTGATACCGCAAGTTTTTCCCTAAAAAAAGTAAAAAAAAGTCGAGCCCCGTATTTAGTTGCCCGACTTAAACATCATTTTTGATTAACGGCTTATTGCTTAATGACTTTTATGGCAGTGCCATCATCCAGGGTTACAATGTAAATACCTGCCGACAATTCACTCATTTCAGTGATTTGAATGCTGTTTGCGTTGATTCCTAGTCGTCAACTCAGCCTAATCAGTATAAAAATATAGAACCAATTGATGCGAATTGAATTAGTATTCAAGCAATAGCCGATTTATCCTGGCTTGCAATTTTGTGATATAATTCCCAAATGGTACCAAAGAAAAATTGTACCGCCTTTTCTTAAAATAATTCATAGGATCCCCTTCTAAAACAGGAGAAATGAGTTGCGATGGGGTATTAAAAGGTTTTGGTAATTGAATAAATTTTTCATCATATACATATAAGCCAAATTGCGTCCTATCGGTGTAGGATGATACGTCTTCACAAAAAGAAATGATATAGTAAGATTGGGTGTCGTTGTATTGGATTATACTACTAGGTTGTAGATTTGCATCAAGAAATACATTGTTAAAATCACCACGTAAAATTTTTGACGCGCTCGAATCATAGAAGAAATAAAGCTTACCGATGGTAAAATTGTCTCGAAATGCTTTTGCAATGGCTGCATTCCTTTGCTTCATCTCTATCTCAATTTCTTCAACATCTTCAGTAAATCCGGCAGCACGTAATGCTTTTATTTCATTTTCATTAACTGTGGTTAGCATTATAAAAGCTGCACCATTTTTCATGGCTTCAGCTGTTTGCTTATTCTTACTTATCTCTTGATTTGATTGAATACGTATACCGGATGCATTTAGCCTTATTCCAAATTCAATGGTAGATGGCCTCCCTTCTAATGATTGGGGTGTATTATTGGACTTTAGTGTATGTAAATACGACATTTCAATATTTACAATAGGCGACAACCTAAGCGATACACCAAACATTGGAGAGAAACCAGTTGAGCCTTGTTCGTTCAAATTAGTAGGATCTGTAACCCTTAAATAATTTCCCAATGTAAATGCCTCTGTGCTATATGACATTAAATAATACGTACGAAGTCCAAGCAAAAATGCAAAATCTTTATTATCTCCTGATGGATAGAGACTAGCCATTAAGGTTCCATCTAAATAACTGTAATTGTATCGGGTATCAGATTGATTTTTCTTTACGCGAATAGCTGAAAAACCTAATTCACCTGTTACATCCAAAAAATTTAATATTGACTTTGAATAAAACATACCCCCAATTGGCATTGCTGCTCCATTGAACGAATTATAACTGGCTCCAAGTAGGGAATAGTTTATTCCCAATTTTACTCCAAAATTATCATCGGAAGGTTTTTTCTGATTCGATTGAGCGTAAAGGTTCGGAAATTGTATCAAGATGATACAAAATAGTAGACGTGGTATATAATGTGTTAATTTAAATGTCAAAGTGTTGAATTTAATACAAAGTCAATATTACGAATTAAACCGTTGTATTTAGTACGTTGTACAGGCGACTTTTTAAAAATTTTATGAAAAGTTTCTTCTGTAAGTTCTTTCCAAAAATTTGTATCCGCTTGCAACAAATCGCTTGAAGGCTCAAAACGAGGTTGATGATGTGGTATTGAAAACCGATTCCAAGGGCATACATCTTGGCAGATATCGCAGCCAAAAATCCAATTGTCAAATTTTCCTTTCATTTCTGTGGGGATGTGTTCTTTCAGTTCAATCGTGAAATAAGAAATACATTTACTCCCATCCACTTGTTGTGGTGCTATGATGGCATTTGTAGGGCACGCATCCAAACAAGCCGTGCAAGATCCACAATGGTCTGTTGTTGGTAAATCATTTTCTAACTCCAAATCAATTATCATTTCTGCCAAAAAAAAGAATGACCCTGTTTGCTTATTTATGATATTGCCATTTTTACCTACCCAACCCAATCCGCTTTTGGCTGCCCATGCCCTTTCTAAAACTGGTGCCGAATCAACAAAAACCCTCCCATTTATTTCACCAATTTCTTGCTTCATCCATTCAAGCAATTCAACTAATTTTTCTTTCACCACAAAATGGTAGTCTTCCCCGTATGCATACTTTGATACTTGCAGTTGGCCTGTAGCAATAGTTGTTGAAGGGAAATAATTGTATAAAAAGGAAACGACCGATTTAGCACCATCAACAAGTAATCGAGGATCAAGGCGCTTGTCAAAATGATTTTCCATGTAAGACATTTTACCATGCCGACCCTGATTAAGCCAGTTTTCTAAACGAGGAGCCTCATCTTCTAAAAATACAGCTTTAGAGATTCCAATATTAGAGAATCCTAGCGATAATGCCTTTTGCTTAATTGCTAATGAATACTGGCTTTGGGAGATCATGAGTGTTTAATTAATTTTTAGCACCAACTTTCCAAATTGTGACGAAGATTCCATTTTTTGCATGGCCTTATTTATCTCTTCTAATGAGAAAACTTCATCAACTACTGGTATGATCTTGTTTTCGTTTATAAAAGCTAACATCTCTCTAAACTCTTCATCATTTCCCATTGTGGAGCCTAAAATATCTAGCTGCTTCCAGAATATTTTTGCCGCAACTCCACTTTTAAATTCGCCAAGTGTTGCACCATACATGGCAATTCGTGCCGCTGGTTTTGCCAAGTCAACAAGCTTTGGAAACGTATCTCCCCCACTACTGTCGATGATTACATCAAATCCACCGGCAATTGATTTTAATTGCTTGTCCCAATCTGGTTGTTTGTAATTAACCCCACCTGTTGCACCTAAGCTTTTCGCTTTTTGCAACTTGTCATCACTACCAGATGTTACAAAAACCTCACACCCCGCAGCAATGGCAAACTGCATACAAAAAAGAGCCACTCCACCGCCTACTCCTGTAACCAAAACCTTATCCCCCACTTGGGCTCCTGCTCTTTTCATGATGGCACGAAAAGCTGTAAGTCCTGCGAGTGGCAATGCTGCGGCCTGCTCAAATGATAAATGAGGCGGCATTGGATATACCAAACGAGAAGGTACTTTTACATATTTTGCAAATGTTCCATTATCTGGAGTTCCAAGAATCACATAATCCTTGGCTTGTATTCGGGGATTGTTTCCCCAATTTAAACTCGGATTAATAATTACGTTTTTATTCAACAACTCATTATTATACTCTCCTTTGGCTAATTCCAACACACCTGCACCATCTGAACCTAAAATGATGGGGAAACGAATGCCTGCATATTGTCCTTTTTGAATCCAAACATCACGGTGATTGAGTGCGGCTGCATGTAACCTAACAAGAGATTCGCCTTCGTTCAAAATTGGCTTATCTATTTCTGCTATTTTTAATTCATTGTTTATCGAATCAAGTATTGCTGCTTTCATATTACCTGCTATTGTGTGCAATTAGTCCATCTTTTGTTGCCAAATAAAAAAAACTTTTCATATTGTCTGTATCATAAATATATGACCGCACATATTCTTTCTTGACTTCATCCCATTGCATTGCAGCAATATATTTTTTATGAATAAGTTGTTTAATTACATCTGCAACAATTGGTACAGGTGCGTTGCATTCACTTACTATATTGTCAAATGGCTCAACAAAATATACTGCATTCAGTATATCATATTCTATATCTGTTAATTCACTCATGTTTTCTATTTTTCCATTCATAGCCTCCAACATTTGCAGAAATGCCAATGACAATTACGTATAAAATGTGAAACACTTCTGCAAGCGGCAAATATAGCATATATCTTTGCTGTCTGAAAAACCTGAGCACCGGCCATAAAAACAATCCTTCTACAATCAACTTTGTTACCAACATTGACAAACCTAACATAGGACTGGTGATGCAATTCCAAACAATTAAAAGATTGAATAAATATGCCATAACAAGTATCATTGTTATATACCTACTTTCATATTTCAAGCTTTTTGAAACCCACCTTTTCCTTTGTGAATTAAGTTGTTTTATGGATGCATTTGGCGTTGTTGTTACGATAGCATCAATTGACTTGAGAAAGTAGACATCATTTGGAAAATGTTTGTATACTTTGTGTAACAAAAACTCATCATCACCACTTGCTAGATGAAGATTTCCTGTGTAACCGCCAATTTGTTTAAACGTGTCGGTACGCACTAATAAATTTGCTGCACTGCACATATTTGGATACCCTATCTGTATGGCTGACGCCCCAATACCAACCAGGCCTGCAAACTCAAATGATTGTATGGCTTCAAACAAATTATTGGCACTAAATTGCACAGGGGCGTATACAAATTTCGGTTGCTTTAATGCAACAAATTGATCAATTGTTGCTAGCCATTGTGTATTTCTGGTGCAATCTGCATCTGTCAAAATAAAATATGTTGATGAAATGTTTTCTACTGCATATGTAATGGCTTCTTTTTTGTTTTTAATATGTGACAAATTATCATCTGCTAAACAAATAAGTTTAATGCACTTTACAGGATTTTCTTTGATGATACCATTTACAATCTCTACAGTATTATCATTGGAATGGTCATCGATAATGAGCAATTGAAGTTTGTTATGATCATAATCTTGAGCAAGAATATCTGTAATGCAATTTTTAATTTGAGCAGATTCATTTCGTGCAGGAATAATTATCGTATAATGATAGTGATTAGCTGTTTTATCAAGAGATTGGAAATTTGGGATACGAAGCCATCCCCATAGGTAAACCAATATCAATATTGCATAAATGGCAGTAAGCGATAACGACAACCAAAAAACAATCATTCTTTATTTGCGATATTTATAGTGATAAATAATAATTAGCCCCCATAAAGTTGGCAACATGATATTGATAATCCAAAGTGTGTATGCACTAAGCAATATAGCAACAACATTGTTACTATAAATGCCTAAAAAAAATAATGCACTTGCCCCTCTCATTCCAATCTCAACCAAAAGAAATGAGGGCATAAATATTTGCGCACAAAGTGTAGCAACAACCGCTTGGGTACTTTGCACAAAAGTTGGTCCTACTTCGAAAAATTGAGTAAGCATTACATACTGCATGGTAAAAACTATATATCGTAGCAACGAAAGCATAAAAACAGATAACAAATCTTGTTTTGAGTATTTACCAAATACGTCAGCAAACGAAGTTAACTTCCTGTTTTTAAACCATTTGCTGAGGATTGGCATATGAAAATATGCGAAGATTGAACCTATGGACAACAGAATCAATATCACTAAGAGCAAATTGAAATTTGATGTAACAAAGGGAATGTCATTAAACATAAATATAAAAGCAAATACCCCAGGAATGGCTACACACATTACTTGTGCAGTATGTCCTATAACAGCAACCAATGCTCCTTTCCATTTGTTCAATTTTTCTAAATGCATTACTCTGCCCACAAAATCTCCAAGGTTATTTGGCGTCATCACGCCCAAGGCGATGCCCGAAACCAATGACCTTAATGACCATAGAAAAGATACCTTCTCAAACTTACCGATAAGAAGTTGCCATTTAATCGCTTCAATACAGATATTAAGAGGTAAAAGCACTAACACACTAAGTAATAACAAAAATTTGGAGAATGTCCATCCAAAAACAATCTGTTCAAACAGATTGTGAATTTCGTAAGCAGCAAACAGTTTATAGCCTATGAAAACTAATGTACACAAGATTAGCAACCATTTTATGGTGTCAACGGAGAATTGAACGAATCTTTTCTTTGTGGCCAAATTAAACGTTACTTTTGTTTTCAAATTAAGCACAAAAAGCCTTACAGATTGCATGAGTCTTGAAGAAATAAAAAATTACGATCGTATCATTCTCGGAATAGATCCAGGAACAATTGTGATGGGATATGGTCTAATTGGAATTGAAAAGAAACAAGCAAAAATAATAAGCCTTGGTGTGGTACACTTAGATAAATACGATGAACACAGTATTCGCTTAAAAAAAATATTCGAACGTGTAACTTCGATTATCGACCAATACAAGCCTGATGAATTAGCAATTGAAGCTCCTTTTTTTGGCAAAAACGTACAATCGATGTTAAAGCTTGGCAGGGCTCAGGGTGTGGCTATAGCCGCAGCAATTAATAGGGAGTTGAGTGTTATTGAGTATTCTCCAAAAAAAATAAAGCAGTCAATAACAGGCAATGGTAATGCTTCGAAAGAGCAAGTAGCAGCAATGTTACAACGTATGCTCAAATTTAATGAGAGTCCTAAATTTCTTGATGCCACGGATGGATTGGCAGCTGCGTATTGTCATTATTTACAACAATCATTACCGGGTGGAGGTAGCGATAAAAAATACAATAATTGGAAGTCATTCTTAAGTAATAACCCAGCAAAAGTTGTTTCAAAAACACCATTAAAGAAATAATTTTACAGTTTTATTTAGTTTTTGTGAAAATTAATTCATTCCTTGCAACATCACTTTTAAATATTTTCTATTATAATGAAACTTTATGTTGGAAACTTAAGCTATCAGGCTACAGAGCAGGACCTTAAGGACTTATTCTCCTCTTATGGAGAAATCAATTCAGTGAATATCGTAAAAGATAAATTCACAGGTAGAGCAAAAGGATTTGCTTTTGTTGAAATGGCTGATTCTTCTAGCGCAAACAGTGCGATTCAGTCTTTAAACGAAACTGAATTTAAACAGCGCAAACTAATCGTTAACGAAGCTAAGCCACGCGAAGCCGGTAGCGAAAGACCACCAAGAAGACCGTTCAACAGCAACAGAGGTTCGAACAGAGATCTTGATCAATTCTAATTAAATAGAATCAAAAAAAGCCCCATATGAAAATATGGGGCTTTTTTTATGCAGATATTTACAATCAATATTAATCAATATTTGAAGCAATGGACTTAGCAAGTTTCTTGTATTCTTCATCTGTAAAATGATAACGTTCTTTTTCAAAATTTAAGTCGCCTATTTGCTGCATAGGCACCAAGTGTATGTGAGCATGCGGCACTTCTAATCCAATAACTGCAACACCTATTTTTTTACAAGGAACCGTTTTCTTTACCGCACGGGCTATTATTTTGGCAAACAACATCAATGCGGCATATTCTTCATCTTCCAAATCGAAAATATAGTCTGTTTCATTTTTAGGAATAACTAATGTGTGCCCTAATGCTAAAGGCCTAACATCAAGAAATGCAAGAAAAGAATCAGTCTCTGCAATTTTATAGGAAGGTATTTCACCATTTATAATTTTTGAAAAGATAGAAGCCATATATTTAACTATAAGGTGATATTTATAATTTCTAGTAGAATTTGTCCGGCTGGTACCGAAACTTCAATTTTATCGCCTACTTTTTTTCCCATGAGTCCTGCACCAATTGGAGATTTAAATGAAATTTTACCTGTTTTAAAATCGGCTTCATTTTCTGAAACAAGTGTGTAAATCATATCTTTCTTTGTGCTCGAATTCCTAACAGTAACCTTACTTAGCATCATCACTTTGCTTGTATCCAATTTGGTTTCATCAATTATCCGCGATCGACTAATCAATGTCTCTAATTGCGCAATCTTAGCTTCAAGATGCCCTTGGTCTTCTTTTGCAGCATGGTATTCTGCATTTTCACTTAAATCGCCTTTGTCTCTGGCATCTGCTATTTGTTTTGAAATAAAAGGGCGCTGAACATATTTCAGTTCATGCAATTCTTTGTTCATTTTCTCAAATCCGTCTTTTGAAACGTAGTTGATTTCTGTATTAACTTTTACCGGAGCTTTTGCCATCGTTTTGGTATAAAACAGAGAAACGCCTCCTAACGGAAACGTTTCTCTTTATAATTTGATTCGAATATAATTAATCTTTTTTATTTCCTAGTAACATACGTAGACCTATCGTATGTACTCCGTTAAATACACGTGTTGGAGCGTAGGAGTAATCTATCCCTAATTTCAACCCATCTTTGGTAAGTGGAAGCAACATGCCAAATCCACCGGCATAGCCTAAATATTGTGTTCTGAAATTATCATTGAATATATCTGCTTGAAATCCATATCCACCACGAACCATAAATGTTTCTTTATATGCATACTCTGCACCCAAAGACGTGATATTTCCGGAGAAAGCGTTATAGTTAAAATTACCGTTTAAGGTGAGCTTGTTGTAATATGTTTCAGAACCTTTCTTGTCTAATCGAATATCATACGAAACACCAATATGCATCAATGCTGGCAAGTTAAATTGTTCAGCATCGTAATATGCTTTTCTATCAGCATCTGTATTAGGATTTACTGAACGAAATGATAAACCCGAGCCCGAATATTTCATATCAGAGCCAATATTTCTAACCCCAATTCCAAATCGAAAATCTTCCTTTTTTAATTTATCTTTTGAATTTAATGCTGTTTGGTATTGAACACCAAATTCAAAACCAATACCTGTTGCTTTTGCGTCCTGAACACCTTCAGAGATTAGTCTGATAAGGGCACCTGCCGTTATACTGTTTGAAAATTGTTTGGCATATGCAAACCCTAAGTTTATTACTTGTGGAGTAAATGTACCAATATCGCCATTAGGCTGTGCTTCAGTGCGTATTCTTATGTCTCCCAATTGCATACTTGTAAGAGAAATGCCAATTACATTGCCTCCACCTAAATTTTGGCCCAGCGAAACGTTGTTTAAAAATATGTCGGTACCCTGTAAATAAACCACACGGTTCGCACTTATCTCTGTTGAAGAAACATAAGCCAAACCACCAACATTAAAGTGCATGGCTTCTACACCTCTAAGGCTTGCCATATTCGCACCCATCATTGAAGCGGGTCTAGCGTAAGGACTAAGGAGTGTTTGATTTGCACCTGCTCCTCCTGAGCGATCAGGATTACCAGCAAACGCTATACCGTTAAGTAATCCAACGGTTATTAATGATAGTCGTATATATTTTTTCATCACTTCTTTATTTTATTAGGGGGTAGATTAATCAACTCAACCTACCCCATTTTTTCAATTAGAATGTATCGTAATCTGCGGTTCTCATAATTCCAAACCATTTGATAATGCGCTCTTCACCCAAATCTGTTGCTTTTACATGTATAAGATACATGCCACTGGCAATCGGAACTTGGGCATCATTTTTAATATCCCATTCGATATATGGTGCATTTGGGTCATCTTTTTTGATGGTTCTTACCAAACTGCCATCAACGGTATAAATCCTAATGGTACAACGTGGAGGTAGATTCACAATCCTAACCCTAGAAGACAATTGATTGCCCGGGTCTTCATAAATTGAATTTGCATAATATGGATTAGGAACCACAGCTACATTATCTAACAATTTCAAACCGGCTTCTTTTGAGATGGTTGGTGCAACACCGGTAGTTTTAAACGTGTAGTAAGGCATACTGTCGTTGATTGTTGTGGCTGTGTGCGAATGTATAGCATAAGGCCTCTTTACCCTGATTCTTATTTTAGCTTCAGAAGGAATAAGACCTTCTTCGATTGACAATAGCTTTGATCCGTTTGATAAATAAGGCATCGAAGTCCACATCACTTGTGCGTATAGCATGCGTTTACGTACCAAATAATTAGGACTAATTGCTGACTGAATCCCATTTCCGCGTGGATCACAATTCATATCCATTATGCAACGTACATACTTACATTCGTCATAACGTGTTGGCATAAGTGAAAATCCGGATGGGCCACTACCAAGATTGAATTTCTTGTTGCTACCTAAAACATATACATAGTGTTTTCCGCCAAACAAAGGTCTTGCAGAGTTGAAGTCTAGGAACCTAGCTGTTGGATTCCAAACCATATCACTACCGTTTTCTAATGGCAAAGATGAGTCTTCGCCAAAAATAATATTGAGGCGTTCTCCAGTTTCAATATTATAAGCATAGCCGGGAAACCAACTCATTCCAGAATCAGCTACATAATTTGCTGCTTCAGGATTTGAAGGATCATTGATTGCACCCGGATCACCAACTTTACGGCCAAATTTATCGACAGATGCAGCCCTTCTTACATCATGCTTATCTACTAATCCTTGATTTAATGAGGCATTCTCTCCCATTTCTACTACAATACAGCGGGTCCATTTTGAGCGATCAGATGTATACACAATATCTATTCCTTGCAAATCAGACAATGCATTATCTATCCTAGCTGTTCCAGCACCCAACGAATTATTTTGTCCTGGACCATTAACTCCTGCTGATAAGTCCCAAGCCGCCCCGAAGGTTGGAAATTTAGTTGGTTCGTTTGTTCTCCAACTAGATGCTAGAGCATATGGCGCCCATTTTGAACTAATAATATTGCTATAAGCCCTACGAGAATCCAATGCACCGGTACTAAAACCATAATCGTCTAATTCTCCGTTGCTGAATGCCGGACTTCTGGTTGAGCCAGCACTTCCACTTCTAATCCAGTTAAACTGTGGTGCAAGTGTTAGCTGAGGAGCATAAGGAATGTTAGAGAAACTCGCATCTTCATCACGTACTCCATCTAACCACTCATTTGCAGGATTAGCAAATTGAATGCTTGATGTAATATACCCATTTGTTGGATCTGCATCGCCCGAACCCGGAATCAAAGCTTGATTAATTTGTACTGACAAGCCCCAATTTGCAAATATTTGTTCGTTATCAGAGCCAATAACTTTTGAACCTCGTACTACTTCACCAGTGGAAACATTTTTTAGGAACCAATAAGTAGCTGCTCTAGAAAGTGATGAATCTTTTTTCGCATTGGCTGATGTATCACGCATATAAAGATGAAATTCTGTATCTGGAAGTTTTACAGGATCAATAACTTTCACGTTAATTGGACCTTTACCCGCAACATAAGATCTCACAGGAGAGAAATAATTATTTGCTGGACTCATTAATTCAGTCACAGATTGGGCTGTTAAATCTAATTCTTGCGCTCCATTACCAATACCTTCCAATTGGTTGATAATAAAACCATCGCCATAAGATGCATTGATTTGTGCACCATTTTTATAACCTTCTCTAGGGTGTGGAGTTGCTGTATAGACACTCAGATCTCTGCGACCAATTGTTTTACGACTTGGTAAATATTGGGTTACATCATTCACACAATTCGAAGCGTATGCATATGCAAAGATAACGAAATGGTAATTTTTAAAGTTCACAAGAGTTTGATCAGAGCCTGTTTCAAAAAGGTCTTTCGAAATTTCTAATGAATGCCTAATACCTTTGTCTTGACCTTCAACCATTATTTTCTTAACATCTTCTTCTAACTCGGGATCATAAATTGAGTTTACCAAACGCGCAACACCGTCAACAATATCATATTGGGCCACTAATCGGGCTTCGTCCTGATTGTATATATCACTTGGAATATTTGGGGTCTTAAGTTGGAATATTTGGTACCCTTGAAATTTGAATACCGTTCTATCTGTACATGGGCCTGCAAATGTATCCACAAAATTCTCTACAACATCTGTATTAGTTAGATTTAAAATCAAACGGCTATCAACCTCAACAACTTGCAATACAGGTGCGTCAGGACCAGTAATGATGTTAAAGTTATTTTTATAAAGTGTGAATGCTTTATCACTTGCTTGTTTTAATAAGTTGAAAGAACCTGTGGCACCACCTGTTGATGACCTCGCCCAAATTACTGCAATAGTTACATTGTTGCGTGCACCAGGAAGTAAGCTAAATGAGCCAGCTGTTTGCAAAAATCTCCTATCAGCTGGGGGATTACCGGCAATACGTTCTGTCCAATTGGCACGCCCTGCTGGATCTGTTACTCCGGGAAACATGAAACTAGCAGTATCTGCACCACCGCGTCCTTGACCTCCATAAGTAATAGGCGCTCCATCTTTCCATCGCCCATTCAGATAACCCCAAAAATGCTCAGGTCTTGTTGGGTTACCTTGTAAACCAAAATCATTATTATAATATACAAATTTGGTTAGCCCAATTTCAGTGCCGTCTGGCCTTCTTGGACCTTCGAAGAAAGTTACCCCGACACTTGGCGGATTAAGTCCGTAGCCAAAGGTTCCTTCGTCATTATCGTCACCATTATAGCAAATTCCCAGGTTTCTTGGCACATCACATTCTACATAGTCATCAGCATAATTACCCAAATCTGGATCTACCCATTGTCCAAATACACAACTGTCAATTGTTTCATTTCCTCTATTGATTACCACAGTTCGGTAAAAGGTCATGTTATTAATTTCATCATTTGTTGCGTAGGCAAAACATGTAGTTTGTAATTCTAAACCAATTGGCAAACCTTCTGATTCTGTATGAATATTTCCTTTATCATTGTAAAGTACAAATAACATCATATCAGGAATATTGCGTGGGTTATTCTGCTCAAACGATGGATAATCACCCTCTGATGGTTCGTAAATATTATTTCCATTATTGTCATAATAAGGAGCGAGATTTTGTTCTTCGCCATTTGCCGGGTTACCCATAGGCCATTTAACGAATTCTTCGCTAGGATCTGCCCATCTGGTTTCATCAATTCTAAAAGCATCAATTTCTTGTAACGTTACTTTTGATATGTAATCAAATTCTTTGCAACGCTCTTCGGTAATGGAAGCAGCCCCATTAGTTAGAGGACCAGGAAAATAATCATTTCCACTTTGGCGATAAGTTTGTGCTGCAATTCGCAAATTACCAGCAGTAACTCCTCCTATCCATAAGGCACCAGCAAACATAGAATGCTTAGCAACTTGACCTGTTTGCACTTTAGGAATTTCATAACGTGCATTACTTAAATTCCACCACATGTCTCCTCCATTCAAAATGGTTGTTCTAACATTATTCAAATCCAAGTCACGTTGTGCGGTTGCTGGGCGACATCCTGCTTTCTGATATTGTCGTTCTCTTGGTGGCTGTTTTGGATCATTTGGAGATCCTGCATTTTGTTTTGCAAATGAGGGTGCAACTTGCGTGCAAAGTAGTGTCCACATTAATATAGTGGGAATTATGCTACTAAACCTATTTTTCATCTTCATCATACTTTTTAAAATTAGAAGTAAAGTGCTAAACCTAAACGGGTAATACGTGGCAAGGCAAAATTACCAGGATCCACTACCCTTACGTTATACAAGTCAACTAAAGATTGTGCATTGGTTGCAGCATCTCTTTGTGCCTGTGCTAAAGATGATGTTATATACCCATCATCATAAGCAGAACCTGTGTAGCGATAAACGTTTAGCACATTAATATTATTAAATAAATTTTGAACCCATAGGTAAACACGCAACCGGTATACTGTTGTTTTTCCATCCAATCTTTGGTTTGTAAAATTGAAGTTTTTATCAACATTCAAATCAGCAAAAAACTGAGAGGGAAGGCGGGCTCCATTGATTGTACCTTTTACTTGGCTACGAGCTACTACACCTGGTTGTACTTCAGGAGTAGGTATGATTTGTTGTGTATATGGTCTTCCTGAAGTAAAGTTGAAAATCATATTTATACCTGCATTTTCAAATATTTTTTTACCTCCAACAATTGGTCCGTTGTATTCTTTTCCACTTCTGTAATGAAAATCAAAAATTCCTTTCAAAGTGTGGCGTGTGTCGAAGTTCATCGGGAATATGTTTCGTTGGTTACCTAAACCCGATTGGATTAATTGTGCGCTTTGTTGAGAGTTGGAACCAGTACCATCGGCAAATTGTAACATGTAGTTTGCTGAAATATTTACATTTCCAAGTTCTCTTAATTCATACTCTAACCTAACTGATTTTACAGTTGAAAAATCTAAGTTTCCAAATGAATTGTACTCATTTGGCCATGCTTGAGCATAACGGAATAGAGTAATCAAGTTTCTAAATTCACGATATGATGCAATAATACCTAATGCTGCATCTTGTCCTATTTGCTGACGGAATCCTATTTCATAATCTGTTACTTGTGTCATACGCAAATCAGGATTGGCAATTACACCATTCAATCGATTTGGTAAAAAATAATAATCATCAAATTGAGCGATATTACCTTCAGTTGGGCGTTGTGCGAGTACATCATAAGTTCCAAAAAGTTGAGATGTGGTTGAGATTGGGAATGAGAACCAGATACGTGGTAAAAACTTTAAATCAGGTGTATACCCAACAAATGAATTTTGATCAGGTGTGCGTTGTCCGGCTTTTTGAAGATAAGGAATGTTTTGATTGAGTGATGTATTAATACCGGCTTCTTGCGCATCTCTCCATAAAGCGTTGGGATCGGTAACTGGGTTTCCGTTTCTATCAAACCAGCTATTTCCTTGACGAAATCCAGTCACTTGAAGCGTAGAGCCTCTTTGTTCATGGTCATTAACGTAAACCACGTAATCATCTCCTATAGATGTTGGGATAGCCGATTCGCCAACTTTGCTTGCTGCCCCTCTTCTAACGTCTCCTGCTGTAAATACAGGCGCCATCGAATACGGATCTTTTAAGATAAGCTGATTGGCATCAAATCTTTCCATACGTAGACCTAATCTTACAATCAAATCTTTGAAAACAAATTTGTCTTGAATCCAAGCAGCCGTATAAATTGGTTGGTATGCTCCAAGTAATCTTCTTGTTGGATCATTTAAAAACTGGTCAATGGAAACTTGTCCATTTACACGTCTTCCTAAATGGTCATATCCATTGTATCCTACAAATGAATTTCCATTGTTCAACAATTCATCTGCGGTGAACATATCCAATGAATACATACTAGGATCATACATATTTGGATTAAGTCTTGTTGATTCATCAATCAAATTGCCATTTGCATCACGAGCACCCATGGCTACTAATTTATCGCGCAGATTTTTGTCAAAGTTACTTTGTGATGAAAAATCAACTCTATCTTTAAACCAAACCGTATCTTGGAACACCCCGTTTTGGTCATATTTAACAATTGCACGAGAGGAGTCTGGTCCTAATATATGTGAGTTCACCAATAAGCGCATTAAAGACCAAAGACCATTTGCACCTAAAACATACTGTCTTCTAAACTGCTGTTCGTATGTAAATCCAAATTGTAAATCGTGTTTTGCTTTGGGTTTGTTTTTAGGGGCTACTGAAGCTTCACTCATTACAAATAGGGTAATGGCTTCGTTGTTAAATTTAGAATAGCTGGCACCCTGCTGTAATCCCGGGCTTGCCCATAAATTAGAGTAAATACCTTGTGGTTGGTCACCGTTTACCAATCCACCCAATCCACGAAGCTGGCTGATATTGCTTACACGTTGTCCTGCTTGTCCAAAGAAATCATAAATTTGGTTTGTATAATTCCCTCTTGTTGTATTGTAATTAGCTTGTTGAAATGTAAGTAGGGTATCAAATGTACCAACTTGCTTTGCATAAGTAGAGCTCAATCTAATTTCTTGACCTGTACCATCTAAATAATAGACATCAGCTGAGTCACCAAATTGTTTCGTTACTCGTTGATATACAGGAGTGCTGTAATTAGTAAATGTGCCTAAAAATCCATAGTTGAAAAAATCGGTGCCATAGTCTGCATCCATGGTCTCTGCATTCCTTACTTCATAAGATGCACGTACTGTGTAATATGCATTGGTAACAGTTTGAGGTTTTACCTTTCCATCTTCTCCTTTTTTAGGAGCGAATGTTTGGGTAAATTGAAGGTATGTTCTAAATGTGTTGTCTTTACTAAACGAGTTTAAATCTGAATTGGTAAGTGATTGTGCATAGTTAAAGTTTCTTCCTCGAGACATGGTTCCTTGGTAACCTACCCTTATGAATATGTTTTTACTTGCTTGGTAGGTAAAGTTTCCTTGAAGTGAAATATTGTAATTTGATGCATTTTGCCTGTAATCTACTCTTGTCAAATCAGAATTTAAAAGATACTCTCCTGCTGGAACAAATCCTCCCCCTTGCTGTTGAACGAGTGGTCTTTCTTTTAACTCCTTTAGTTTGGCATCGTTTACCTTATATAAATCAACTGCGGAAGGTCGTCCATCTAAAACATAAACACCACTTGCAGCCAATGAGAATCCTAAAATACGCTCTTGTTCACCTCTTCCTTTATTAAATATCTTCATTGGACCCGAAACAAACATTTGGAGTTCATTGTACTGGGTATTGTCTAAATAACCATTAAAAGGTGAAGCTGTAATGTATTCAAACCCCCTATTCCAATTTCTTGAAGGAGCTTTGGTATTTATGGCGATGGCACCTCCAGTAAAGTCGCCATATTGTGCGGGCGTTCCACCGGTAATAATCTGAATTTGGTCAATGGCATTTTGAGGAATATTAACACTTGAACCACCTTGCACACGAACACCATCAATGTAATAAGCAGTACCATCAGCACGTGCTCCACGAATATTAGGTGTTCCTCCTGACCTTGCATCCACACCGGCAACTGTATTTGCCACCATGTTTACGTTACGTTGTGGCAAAGCCATGATTTCTTTCGATGTTTTGGTGCCTCCGCCTTTTCCTTCAGGGTCAACCAATGGCTTTTTACGTTTTATGACTACTTCCTCCAATACTTTACCGTCTTCTTTCAGTTGCATGGTAACATTTTGAAATGTGATTTGGTCACTGATAACATCTACTCCACTCACTACTGCATTAACATATCCTGTATAGGTAACTTTTATGATGTACTCGCCAGGTTGTAAGGTTTTTACAATAAAGTTTCCATCATCATCTGTAAGGGTTGTTGCCCTAGCATTGCCGTTTAATTCGATGGTAACACTTGCATATTCAAGTGGTTTTTTAGATTTTGAGTCTATTACTTTACCCCTGATTTCTCCGAGTTGGGATTGTGCGTTAGCTACTAAACAAAAGCCAAATAAGGCTAATAATAAACTGTATATGTTTTTCATGCGCAATTGATTTTTTATGTAAGGCAGATTTAACCCATTGAATGGTTTACAAGGATATAAAACTGCACAGTCTTTATCAAATTAATGTTTGTAAATTAAATTATTTTAAAATTATATATCAAAATGTCTTTTTAATTATCACTTAACTATGTGCTAACATTGGGGTTAACTCTTTGATTTTACGCAATAAAAGTTTTGCAATGTTTTCGTATGATTGTTGTGACCACCCCCCAACATGTGGTGAAAGCATCACATTTGGGTATTGTATAAGCTTTTCAAAAAGCACTTTTTGCTCATTTGAAAGGTTTTCAATTTTCTCATTTTCCAATACATCTAAACCAGCTGAAGTCATTTTATTTTTTTCCAACGCATCTATTATCGCTGATGTTTGCACAACTTCTCCCCTACTTAAATTCAGCAATATGAACGGTTTTTTCATTTGGGCTACAAAAACGTCATTAAAATAATACTTAGTTTCTAAAGTAAGTGGCACGTGGAATGAGACAATATCTGCCTGCTCATAAATCATTTCAAGACTGGCTTCTTGAGCAAATGTATCTGAGTAGTTTTTTCGGTATTTATCATATGCCAATACCTTCACCCCAAAACCTGAAAGGCATTTTGCAAAAGCAGACCCTGTATTTCCGTATCCAATAATTCCTATTGTTTTTCCTCTTAATTCATTTCCAGTATTTCCATTTCGGTCCCATATTAAGGACTTAACCTCTTTGTCTGCTTTGGTTAACTTATGTAAAAGTGATAATAACATCCCAACAGCGTGCTCACCAACCGAGTTGGCATTTGCACCTCCAGCGTGAATACAATGTATATTATATTTTTCACAGTATGCTATATCAATATTATCCAATCCAGCTCCTGCCCTTGCAATAAGTTTTAAGTTTTTGGCAGCGCCCAGTAAATGTGCATCTACTTCTGTTTTTGTTCTTATAACTAAAAGTTCAAATGCTGGTAAGATCTGTTTGATTTCATTTCTTGATATCAATGGAAGATAATGAACTTCATGCCCTTCATTTTGCAATCCAATTATCAGGAGTTCATGAACATTATCTACAATTAAAATCTTCATTACAAGCTCATTTATATATTAGTAGTATCATTTTGTAAATAAATGGTTGCATGAATATGTTTAATACAACATCCTTCCAATACTAAAGTACAAAGCAAGCCCGAGCAAATCATTTGTAGTAGTAATAAACGGACCTGTAGCGATAGCAGGATCAACTTTCAACTTGTCCAATACCATCGGAATAAACGTTCCTAATAAGGACGCAAAAATAATCACACTAAATAATGCGAGACTGACGGTGATAGCCAAATCTTGCGAATCAGAAAAAGTTATATTGTAGGTAAATATTAATACAGAACATATGAGAGCATTAAGCAACGATACTCGAAACTCTTTAAAAATTTTGGGAATGATATTTTTAGTCCCTAACGTATTATTTGCCAGCCCTTGTACCACAATAGCTGATGATTGCACACCTGCATTTCCTCCCATTGCGGCAATTAGGGGCATAAAAAAAGCCATTTCAGGATGAATTTGTATCTGGTCTTCATACATTGCAATGAACCTCGAAGATCCAATTCCGCCAGCAAGCCCAATAATAAGCCATGGTAATCGAGCTCTAGAAAGCAACCAAACCCTGTCAGTAGCATCCACATCTTCTGTAATACCCGACATAAGTTGGTAATCCTCCTTTGCTTCTTCATTAATTACTTCTACAACATCATCTACCGTAATTCTTCCTACCAACTGACCTATGGCATTGATCACGGGCAACACAACCAAATCGTATTTCTTAAATATATTGGCAATCTCTTCAGAATCGGTTGAGGTAGTTACTGATATCACTTTCTTGTTCATCACCTCTTCAAGCTTTGCTGAGGTTTTCGCTAAAATCAAATTTTTCAAAGTAATGATTCCGCTAAGGCGTTCGTAATTATCAACAATGTATACCACATAAATATTGTCTACATTCTCGGCTTGTCTTCTTATCTCTTCAATACATTGCCCTACTGTCCAATTTACATTAGCTTTTACAAGCTCAACAGCCATAAGGCTTCCGGCTGTGTATTCATCGTAGCTCAGCAATGACAATAAACTGGATGCGTATTCAATATCAGTGAGGTTGGCAATTACTTCTTCTTTTTGTTTGTTAGGAAAATGCCCTAGCACATAAGTGGCATCATCCGAATCCATATTTTGTATAAAACGCTCTGCAATTTCACCAGGTCCATAAGCAGACAAAAATTGAGTACGGAGGGAATCTTCCATCTCTACCAACACTTTTATTATTTTATCCTTATGAATAAGCAGGATAATATCTCTGGCATCATCAATACCAAGCTTATCAACCAATTCGGCAATATCTTGCTCATACATGTTATCAAGTAATTGCCTTAACTCTTGTTCAGCATTTTGCTCAAGCAACTGTTTTATTTGCTTCACGAATATGTTATCAATCGTGATGTTCTCCATGTATCGATATTAATTTAGTTAGTGTTATAAAATCAGTAACAGATAGTTGTTCGGCTCTTTTGTCAATGAATCCACTTGCTTGCAATATGGCATCATTTATATTAAATACGTGCAAAGCATTCCTTAATTTTTTTCTACGTTGGTTAAACGCTGTTTTTACTACCCTGTAAAATAATTTCACATCAACCTCAAGTTCATCAGTTTTTTTTACCATCCTTATCACCCCTGATTTCACTTTTGGCGGGGGGATAAAAACGTCCTCATGAACAGTGAACAAGTATTCAACATCATAAAATACCTGACTTAATACAGAAAGAATGCCATATGATTTATTTCCCGATGGCGCAGCTATTCGTTCAGCTACTTCTTTTTGAAACATACCCACCATTATTGGAATATGCTGTTTATTTTCAAGCATTTTAAATACAATCTGAGACGATATATTGTATGGAAAATTCCCAATTAAACAGAAATTCCCGGGTATCAGAATTGGTAAATCCGTTTTTAAAAAATCTTTCTGAAATAATGTTTCTGTAATTTCTGGGTAGTGAGCCTTCAAGTAATCAACCGATTCCAAATCCACCTCCAAGGCATATGTTTTGAACTTGTTATTTGTTAATAAATGTTTTGTGAGCACTCCCATTCCAGGACCAATCTCAAGCACAACATCTGAAGTGCAACTATCCGTCAAAGCCTTCACTATATTGTATGCAATGCGCTCATCGTTCAGAAAATGCTGCCCTAAATGCTTTTTTGCCCTTACTTTTTGTTGCATGAATAATTCTGATTTCGAATTGAGGGTTGCAATGTAGGTGATGTGATGCTTGTTTTCAACATCAAATAGAATCATTTAGGTGATGCTTCATTTTTTCATACTTTCGCAGGGCAAAAAATATAATTCAATATGCATATCGAGCTACATTCCAAAACAGATAAAAATAACAGCCGCCTGATTATATGTGATAAAAAACAGGACTGGAAAAAATTGGACTTTACACCTGCTGAAATTACGCACATCGAGAAGAAAATAAAAGCAGATGAAAAGTTTATTACCGTGAACCATTTCAGCAAACTATCCATTATTCAATTGGTAGATGAAAAGTCGGAAAAAGCCTTTCAGCTTCATGAGAGTATCAGAGATGCCGGCTTTAAAACTGCTGTTGCCATCAATTCACAAAAATATGATGCAGTAGATATTTTTTCAGCTACTGAAACATACAACCACTTGCTAATCTATGCCGCTGAAGGGTGTGCTTTAGGAAACTATCAATTCTTAAAATACAAAACAGGGAAACAAACACACAATACACTTAAACATATTAGGGTTTGTTCAAACAAAATTTCAAAAAACGAAATTGCACAACTTCAAATAATCTCTGATGCTGTAATGAAAGCAAGAGATTGGGTTAATGAACCACAGTCACATTTAGATGCAGTAACATTTGCACATGAAATGAAAAACTTCTGCAAAAAAGCCGGTGTATCAGTTGAGGTTTTAAATAAAAAACAAATCGAAGCCCTTAAAATGGGTGGGTTATTAGCGGTTAATAAAGGCAGCCAAACTCCACCAACGTTTACCATTATGGAATGGAAACCTAAAAAACATTTTAATAAAAAACCACTGGTGCTGGTGGGAAAAGGTGTGGTGTATGACACAGGAGGATTGAGTCTAAAGCCGACACCAAACTCAATGGACACAATGAAATGTGATATGGCTGGTGCCGCTGCTGTAGCTGCTGCAATTTATGCAATTGCCAAAGCCGAATTACCATATTATGTTATTGCACTTGTGCCATCCACCGATAACAGGCCTGGCGAAAATGCTTACACTCCGGGAGATGTTATTCACATGTATGACGGACAAACAGTAGAAGTTTTAAATACAGATGCTGAGGGAAGAATGATTCTTGCAGATGCTTTGGCTTACGCAAAAAAATACAAGCCAGAATTGGTGCTAGACTTTGCCACACTTACTGGAGCAGCTGCTGCTGCGATAGGACCTTATGGCATTGTGTGCATGGGTACAGCTAATGAGCAAACCAAAGAAGATTTGAAAACGAGTGGAAATAATGTATACGAGCGTTTGGTTGAATTTCCTTTTTGGAGTGAATACGAAAAACTCATTAAAAGCGACCTTGCCGACATGAAAAATATTGGTGGACCTATTGGGGGTGCAATCACAGCAGGTAAATTCCTTGAAAAATATACAGATTATAATTGGATGCACTTTGATATTGCAGGGCCTGCTTACATATCATTACAAGATAGCTACCGCAGTAAAAACGCTACAGGTGTGGCCGTTCGACTTATATTTGATTTCGTTAAAAACAGTATAAAATAATTTCTATATGAGTAAACTTCCAATAATTGGCATTACACAAGGCGATATTAATGGTGTAAGCATAGAAGTGATAATAAAAACACTTCTCGACAATCGGATGTCACAATTTTTTACTCCTGTTGTTTATGGCTCTCCAAAATCAATTAGTTTTTGGAAAAAGCTTTTAGGCTACAATGAATTTCAATTACACATTGCAAAAAGCATTGACCAGATTCATCACAACAAAGCAAATATTTTGGTATGCTGGGAAGAGGAAGTAGAAATAAAACCGGGTGAAGCAACCGAAACTGCTGGAAGATATGCGTTTAAATCGCTAGAAATGGCAACCAAAGATTGGAAAGAAGGTAAAATTCATGCTTTAGTTACCGCTCCTTTAAACAAACATAATGTACATACCGAATCAAGACCATTTGTTGGACATACAGAATACCTGGCACAACAATCAGGTACGGATGACTTTATGATGATGCTTATTTCTGAACGGATAAAGGTTGGTTTGGTTACCGGTCATGTTGCAATTAAAGACATTTCTTCAAAAATAAATGAAGGGTTGATTTTGCGAAAACTGCGCATTATGAAAAAATCTTTAGAAAAAGACTTTAGCATAACCAAACCTAAAATTGCTGTATTGGGACTAAACCCACATGCTGGTGACAATGGATTACTTGGCAATGAAGATAAAGACATTATTGCTCCAGCTTTGGCAAAAGCTAGAGATGAAGGAATTATTGCTTATGGACCTTACTCAGCAGATGGATTTTTCGGTTCATCTCAGTTTGAGATGTTTGATGCAGTTCTTGCGATGTATCACGACCAAGGATTAATTCCGTTTAAGTACATGTCATTTGAGGATGGTGTTAACTACACGGCTGGACTTCCTTTTATAAGAACATCACCAGACCATGGAACCGGATATAATATTGCCGGCAAAAATGAGGCATCTGAGAAATCACTTCGAAATGCTATTTTTTATGCATATGATATCCTACGAACCCGCAACGAGAATATCAAATTAAACACTAATCCGCTTCCTTTTATACTACACCGAAAAGAAAGGTTTAGGTTAGATTTCTAAAACATTTACTCCTTACCCTTTTCTCCAACGAAATGATCATGTGGAAATTTGAAAAGGATATTAAAAGAGGTTAGAGACCCATATATTCGGGTAATATATTGTTGCATATTTACCTTATCTTCATCTGTCAATTTTTCATGCGCATTAATGCGTTGTTCCATTACACGAAGCCTATCTCGTAACATCACTATTTTATGAAAAAATGTTTCAATCGGAATTTCTTTGCCCTGAACATTTCTATCAGCTGGTTGCAATATCATTTTTCCGCCAAGCCATTTGCTGCCTAAACTCACATCTTCTTGTATATCGCTCCATCGCTTCAATATTTGAATCAAACTTCTTTCTACATCTGCGCTGCTAATAAGGTCGTCAGGCGATTCTATTAACTCAACAATTTCGAGTTGATTCTGATCTTTGCTAATGTCTTTACGTCCATAGTCAATAAATACAATTGAATATAGATTCGATTTTGTATTAATTACCACGCCATTTCCGTAGTTGGGATGCGAAACCCTTGAGCCTATTCCTAATTCTTTTTCCATTATTATCATTCTATTTCAAATTCTAAATCTTTTGAGTCAGTTTCCTTTACAGGACTTTTTTCTTTTATAAACTCCTTTTTGAATGCTTCCTTTATAGTCGATTTCTCTGTTTGCAAATCTTGCTTGACTTTTTTCTTTGCCGACAATTTATCATAGTAAATTTTTAAATTATCAGAGGTTCCTTGCATCACCAAATAAACATACATTCCTTTATTTTCAGTTTCCTCTTCAAATTCTGTTGGTACTTTAACCTTTCGTTTCTTAATGAGCAATTCTGAAAGCTTAACCTTTACATGATAATCCATGTATCCATCAAATCTATAAAAACCATATATGCTAAGGTTTAATGCGTTGTTTACGATATCAGTCTCAGGAATTTGTATTTTATTGTCTTTAATATAAATAGTTGTCTTCAGCGTTGCAATTTTCAAATTTTTCAAGTCTTCTATATCTGCAAACTTCGATAAATTGGATAACGGTTCGTAGTTTATAATATTACCTTCTGTGACATCTAGTTCCAATAGTGCATTGATTGTTGGGTAGTCACATCGCAACAACGTATCCCAATTAGATACCATTTGAAGATTTCCGGATACATTACCTGAAAGATTTTTATCTGTAATTTCTTGCTGATAAAAATTTTCGCATTGCCTAAACAGGGTTTTTAAATTAGCATTATCAACTACAAAATTATTCTTTATGGTGTATCCATTAGGGTTATTGAATAAAGTAACCTCTCCTCTAACTTTTCCTTCAAAAGCATTTGCTTCTAGCGACTGAATATTAATCGAATTTGGTGAAATGTTAACTATGGCTCGAACAGAACTCGCTTCAATTTTATTGTAATGAAAGCGATCAACTTTTGAAATTAATACAATTTCATATGGTTTATATTTTTCATCTTCATCACTACCTTCTGATATAAAGTTCCAATCATTTAAATTCAAATAATCAGTTGTAAGATTCAACTTCACATCTAATTTTTTATTCTCCAATACATACCCAGCAAGGTTATTGATTATACCATTAGCAACAATTGAAGATGTTTGTGTTTTAACTGTTAAAGAGTGAATAGAAATAAAGTTTCCGATAGTAATATTCGCAGCTGTTTCAATTATTTTATTCTTAGAAAATGTGGGTTGTAAATTTTTAAGATTCCATGAGGCACTGCCTTTTATATCTGATTGTAAAATTTTATTCTCGTCAATTAAATCTTTTAGGTAGCCTTTCACTTCTATGTCTGAGTCGATATTTCCAAACACTTCTTGATGATTTGCAAAGCCTGCCAATGCTGCAAAATCAGTTGCATCCATTTTTATATTTACTTTTGATTCGATATAAGCATTATTGAAGTTCGCTATTTTAAGTGAGCCATTCATTGTAGAGTTATTCATGCTTAATGATAGCTTTTCTAACTCCAAAATTGATTGCGATTTGGTTATAGACAGTTTTGCTTTAGTGGTAATATGTGAAAGTGTAAATTTATCTTTTTTACGGACAAGGGTGCCGTTATCAACATCAAAAGCAAAATCAATATTCGGAGTATTTTGGGCACCTACTCTACCTTTAATGTTACCCGATATTTTCACAAATCCGTCTCCATCCCATTCTTCGATAATTTCAGGTTTAATAGGTAGCATACTTAGAATCGCAGGAATGTCAACCTTATTCGTATTTATACGCAAATCGATTTCATCTCTACTTTTTCCAAAAATATAATTGCCATCTACGTTTAAATTTAGTTTCCCAATTAATAACTTAGGTATATCAAAGATAAATGTTTGAGACGAGGCGATATAAACCATTGAGGCATCAATTTCCATGAGTTTTTCCTTAATCCAATTGGTCTTATCTATCTTAACTTTTGCAACAGTTGCAGATCCAATAAATTGAAGACTCGTTTTTGTATCTGAAATATCTATCCGTGCATCTTGATTAAGAAATGTTAACCTAATGTCTTGCTTCAGTGATTTTCTTAAATATTTAAATTCGACATTATTTAATGTAATTTTCTGAAGGTTTAAAACCATTTCAGATGTGTCACTACCTTCTGTAAATATGGCAAAATTAGGCTGATCAGATTTATCATAAGACAATGCAATTTGCCCATTTTCTATAGTGATTTGTTGTATTTTATAATTGTGATTAACAATATTCCAAAAATTAAACCCTAGATAAACATGTTCTGCTACCATTAGTGGTTGATCACTCTTAAATGCATCTTCTACCCATACTCCGCTAAAATTTAATCCAACTTTTGGAAACTGCTTAAACAAATCAATACGAATACTTTCGACCTTAATATTTGTTTTTAATGACTTATTGATTTCAGTTAATACATACTGCTTTATTTCGTCACGGTTTGAATATGCCCATAGTGCAATACTGGCAGCTAACAATAGCACTGAAGCAAACACTACAATTATATTTTTTGTTGACTTACTCATTTTAAATTTGTCCAAATATATGGTGTCTTTAACTGTTCAAGATGCCATGTTATTAACGTGATTTGGTTGATGAAATTATTGATTTACTAATCCCAAAACCTTGAAAATTAGAATATCTGATATTTTTTTCCAGATTACTTGCAAATTGTCTATCCATTGATATCTTTGCACTCCCTTAATATAAGGAGGCTTAGCTCAGCTGGTTTAGAGCATCTGCCTTACAAGCAGAGGGTCATAGGTTCGAATCCTATAGCCTCCACAAAATACAAAGGGTCTCAGATAATTTAGTCTGAGACCCTTTTTTTATAGTCCATTTTTTCTACCTACTGCAAAATTAGATATGGTTGTATTTAAATGCTAATAGAAAAAGGTTGGTATCTCTACCAACCTTTTTCTATGAAATATAACGAACTTATTATTCTTTAATCAACTTTGCTGCTTGTTCTTTTCCGTCTATGGAAACTTTAACAATATACATACCTTGTTTTAGAATATTTAAATCATTGATAATAATTCCATTTTCGCCATACACAATTGATCTAGTAAATTGTAAAACGCGTTTTCCATAAATGTCATAAACATTAATCGTTGCATCTGTATCAACTGTACTATTGATGTTTAATGTGATTTGGTTTCTGAATGGGTTTGGATAAACACTTATTTCTCTTTCGCCAATTCGACTTTCGAAATTTACTTTTCTAGTTGGAGTTATCTCTGATGTTCCGTCAATATCTACAGCTCTTAAGCGATAGTATACTAACGAAGCTCCAGAAGTTTGTTGAACATTAACATCAAGGAAGATATAAGACTGAGTTGTATTTGAATTTCCATTTTTGCTAGAAACCTTACCTACTGCATCCCAATCTTTGTTGTTTACGCTTCGTTCTATTACAAAATGTGATGCATTAATTTCAGATGCAGTTGTCCATATCAATTCGGCATCAGCTCCTCTTCTCATCGCTTCGAAACGACTAATTTGAACAGGTAAAGGATTAATATCGTCAGTTCCAGTAAAATCACCAAATTCAGCTAAACCTGTTACACTAAATGTATTTGCCACAGTATCAACTGTAGTTAAAGTAAATGGATAGTTGGTCCAAACAGTATCAATTTTGTGAGCCATTTTCAAATCTGTTTGTGAATTTACTGTCCCTAAACGTGTAGAATCAAAACGATAGGTAATGCTATAATCGAAGAAACTACCACCAGTTCTGTTAACTCTAATAAATTCATCCATTTTATTTGTCAAGTTTGTCATACCAAATAAGTTAGGATGACTTATCAATGAACCAGGATAATGGCGAGCGATTATTGAACTAGGCAAAGTTCCAGAGAATCCCCAGTTTATAGTAGCCAATGTATCTCCATACTGAATTATATGTTGAGTATTTCCGGTGCCAATAGTGCCGCTAATTGTTGTTGCATCGGGTATTGCATTTGGTGTCAATTGGTGTGCACCAATATCTGGCATACCTGTAAGTACATCAATACTTCTTTGATTGCCATCAATATCGTTATTTACAAAGAACAAATGTTGTGCCCTTCCATTTGCAAGCCATACGCTTGGATTTGTTTCGTTTGCTTTAAGACTTGAACCTGATGCAAATGTAAGTTGCCCAAACATTGAACGGCTTTCAAAATTAGGATTCAACGCCCTGCGATATGTACTATAGAAGTTGGCTGCTGTATAGTTAGTTCCATTTAAAAACATCACGTTTGTTGATGCAGAGAAATACAAGTTATTATTAATATTGACAAGGGAAGTATTTGCTTGAGCGTTGGTAGTGTAGATACCAAATGTGCCTGTACTTGATTGAGCCCCTTGCACGATATTATTTATAAACATAATGTCATAAGATGCTGGATAGGATGTAGAACCAGTAAAAAACGAAGCATGACCTTGTAAATAAAAACCAAAAGCAGAAGATGATGACGCCATGCGAATAGTATTGTTATAAATACGCATCTTATTGCTGTTGGTTACAAACAATCCATAATTCAATGAAGTATTTTGCGTCCATATGGTATTGTTTTTTACAGTATGTAAACCAGGTGCATCATAATAAGCATTTTGTTGAATGCTAATACCATAATATCCACCTTGATTATTAACGCGGTTATAACTTATTTCACTTTCTTGTCCTACACCTAGCATGTATATACCATAACTGCCAACAAAACCTGGATTTAGATTAATAACATTGCTACGTATGAATGTAGAAAAACGATTTTGCAACCAAATAGCTGAGTAATATTGATTCTCGAAAATATTGCTATCGGCAACAAAGCCAAAAGCATTTTGATTAACAATATTCTGCCCACCAATCCAAATTCCGTGTGAGCCATTTGTAAATGCATTGCCTATAAAATTTAAAAATGTAGCATTATCACCATTTGGACCAAATACCAATGCAAGTGCATCTGCAGTAGATGTTGTATTGGTACCGTTAAATATACAGTTTCGAACATTTAATTCTTGCACATTAAGGTTATTGTTAAGATCTTTTGCAATTACCAATAGCCTACCAAATGATGGATTATTTGTAGAGAATGTAATACGATTCAATCTAACGAACTGTGTTCCAAATAAACGCAACACAAAGTTAGTAGCAGCGGTTGGCGAAGTATTCGTAAGCGTTACTGATGCTGCGTTATTGTTAGCAGATCGGAAAGTAATTGTATTGGTTAAACTTGCTCCAAAAATATATGGAATATCAAATGGGCCATTGTACGTTCCAGGTGAAATTGCGAACTCAACCGGACCAGATACACCACCGCAGTTCATTCTATCTACGGCAGCTTGTATGCTGGTGAAGTTAGTTGAACCAGAACCTGCCGGGTTAATGGTATAATTGCCACTTAAGCTTCCACAAATTCCTGCAAATGCTGTATCATTTAAATTAAGTGAATCTACAACTGAGTTTGGAGCAGATGTCCATGCTTTGATTGATACAAACTGAGAACCAAAGTTAAACTGTTGGCTTGAACCTGAAGGACCACTTGTTGAGTCGAACCTCACAGTATCTATTGCTCCAGGTGCCAATGTACCTGTGTAAGCTTTTACATGTGTAACGGTATCTATATTGTAATGTACGTTTGCTGTTGTGATGGTGCTTACTCCGTAATTTTTAATAATAACAACAATATCATTTAATCCTGTAATAAGCGGCTTAACCGGAGACGTTATTCTTAACACTCCAGCATCTGCAGCCGGACGAGTAAATTCAAATACGCCAATATCTGGTGTTGATGTGCTTCTTACTTTTCCGTCTACATCAGTTGTTACTGTTGTTAGAAAGAATGCAGAATCATCAAGTTCGGGACTTATTGAACGTAAGTTGGTGCTTGAGAAGAATGTTGGCAATAAAAATTGACTATTGATATTGTTTCCTACCAATGGACCCATCATATTACCTGCAGTTGAAAAGTTTGCCAATGTTGGTGTAATAAATCCACCGTGACGAAAAGGAAACGTTCCTGATGAAAAATAGACATTATTGTTCATTGTATAAGTGGCTGCATTCATATTGGTCGCATTCACTGCATATGCTGCTAATGTTCCTGATGGTGCAGCGAAAATATTATTAACAATACGCACGTTAGAATATGTTGTTGATGTATTGTTGGTATAAAGCGCAGCACCGGCATAAGACTGATCGCCAGTATTCAATTTTACAGCATTAAATGCCAAATCAAGAAAGGCATTATTAGATTCAAATACACCGTAAGTGATGTTTGTAGCAAGACCTATGTTAATTATATTATTGGCAATAATTTGACGGTTTGTATTGGTTCCCAGATTTGTGACAAATTCAATACCCCTTCCTGCAGGCATATTTTGTATTTCATTTCGTACAGCTTCATTTGCATTATCTGAGTTCAACACAGAAATAGAAGCCATTACTGTACTAAGATTGTTGGCAAAGAAACCTACATTGAGGATTCGGTTATTGATAATTTTTACTCCATTTTGGAAGTTTGTATAAATACCGTATTGAGATGGTCCGTTTACAAATGAATTGCGCACAATGTTATTTAATGCTTTGGGTGAAGTTGTTCCATACAAATCAATTCCAAAATATCCTCCAATGGCACTACAGCTATCAATAAGAAGGTTATTTGCAGAGTTGCCAAGTGCTGTAGGTGAAATTATTGAACCTGATGCAACAAATGCATTAACATTTAAATTAATAACTGTTTGTGTAGGAGCAACAAAAGCGCATCGTACAAAAGTATTGCTATCAGCATTGCTAATCAATTGAACGGCCGTGCCAGTAGATGTTGCAGTTGTTACGAACTTGATATTTCTAAACTCTAGATATTTCGCACCATTTAATAACATGGTTGGACGCTGCAATGCACCATTATATGTTAACACACAGGTAGCACTATCAAAGCCATTGATGGTTATTCTATTTGTTGAACTTGCACCTGGGATAGAAGTCAGGTTAAAAAAACTATTGTATGTTCCTGATGACACGTTTACTGTTAATGGACCATTGACACCACAAACAGATAGCAATGAGCCAAGCTCTTGCCAAGATGTTACATTAGTAGACGAGAGTGGTAATGTTGGGTTTAATGTAACAATGCCAGATAAAGGAGTACAAAAGAATGTATTGATGGTGTCATTGATTCTGATACTATCTGTTATGAAATTAGGATTTGAAGACCACGCTTTGACTGAGTATAATCCATCTACTGATACAAAAAATGAGCCTAATGCAGTATTAACGGTATCATCAGGTGCCAATGTTCCTGACCAAGTGGTTCCAGTCATAGCATTGGTATCTACTCTCCAATTTAAATCAACTGTAGAAAGTGGAGCTGCACCAAAATTCTTTAATTGCACATCAACATTCACAGACGAAAACAATGAAACACTTCTAATCACTGGCGCAGTAAATTTAACTAACCCAGCATCAGCAGCTGGAACAATGAATTCATATGCACCAATATCTGGAGTAGCACTTCTTAAGAAACCAGCAACATCACGCTGTACTTCTGTATTCACATTAAATGCTCTGTTATTGAGGGAATCATTACCTGGTGTTAAAGGTGCATTTAAAAGAAAAGTACGGAATTTGGGATCTGCATTTGTGCTGCTTGAATCAAATCCTGTTGCTGTCACCCAGTCAGAAAGTAATGTGCGGTTAGCTGCATTATAGAAGCCAATATGGTTACTTGTACCTCCTCCTGCTGGCACTTTTAAATGATAGCAGTTATTTGTAAATAAGTAATTGGCTATTGTTCCGGTATTGGTAAGGTATATCAGATGCTTTGCTCCTGTTCCGCCTCTATTCATTAAGAATATATTATTTCTATAAATAAGTCCAGTAGCTGATGAACTTACATAAACATGACTCGCTGGTTGAGTAGATGTACTTGCTATATGGTCAAACTCAATAGTATTATGATAGAAACGGATACTATTACTTACTAGTGAATAAAACCCATAAATCGCACCGTTTGATTTGATATCATAAATCAAATTATTTTTGACAATTAATGGACGATTTGATGGCGTATTTGTTGCAATAAAGTACATCCCATAAAACTGACTGGTCGAGGTTTGGATTGCGTCAAAAGGTTTAAATATGCGGTTGTTTTCGATAGTGTCTCCACTCATAAATTGAATGCCATAAATACCATAAATCGTAGTATTGAAGTTACGACTAGGTCTAGACATTACATTTCCTGAAATAATACTTCCTATCGTTCCATACAAATAGATTCCATAAGAAGTAAAGTCACGCATGATATTATTGCGGACAACATATCCATTATTAGGCCCTGAAGAAGAGTTATGACATGAAATAGAGATGGCATAGAACGGGCCACCTGTTCCACTACCTGTTATGGTGTTATTTTCAAACCTATTAAATCGTCCCACGTTTGGTCCGTTGGTTGTTGGTGAATTTAAAGCAGCTGTAACCGCAATTCCGGCACTATTTAAACTGCCAGTAACAGATGAAATATCGATTGTACAATTTAGAATATTAATTGAATCTGCACCTGCAGATAAAAGGTATCCAATTCCATTTGATGGGTTTAGACTTCTTACATTTAATCCATTGAAAGTAACATAATCGGTACCCAATAAATTGATGATACCTATGCTGCTAGCATCAAGGTTATTGAATTGAACGAATTCTCCATTTCCATTCACTGTAATATTATTGATGCCTGATAATCCGGAAATGGCCCTGAAAAATACCTGTTCAGTATAAGGGCCGGAGTTTGCTACATAGTTAATTGTTATGGCTCCACCAATGCCTCCTATGTTTACTATATTGGTAAATGCTCCCAACGAAGTAAAGTTGGTAGCACCAACTCCTCCTGCATTAATGGTATATGTTCCACCTGGAAGCAAAGCTGCGGTCTGGCCTGTTATAGTATTATTTGTAAGGTTACCATCTATTGATGAATTTGGTGCACTTACTGTTGCTGAAATATTATATAACAGTCCTTGAGCAACTGTTAGAGTTCCCAATAAAATTGGTGCCGAAAATGTTCCAGGGAGCAAGGAGCCTGTAAATGTTAACGGTGTTTGAGGCACACCGTTCACTGTCCAATCAATTATTGCTGAAGTAATAGTCGCAACTCCTCCATTACGAATGGTAACAGAAATAGGTTGCGAACCGGCTGCAAAAGGAGTTGTTGGTAGAATTAAATTGCCTGCCGCCACATCCAGCATCAAAGGATTGGCTTGAAATGCCCCAATATCTACTGGTAAAGTTCTAGTGACACCGTTATAATATGAAGTTACAACAGCAATGGTATCTCCATTTCCTGCATACCATCCTTCACGTGGTCTAAAATCTGCATTGGCAGCGTCTGTAAATAATGGATTGAAGTCACTACTCATTTGATCTATTGTATTAATAAATGTTCTCCAGTTATTATAGGTAGGGTAATTTGTACCCAAATAATTCATTGCGTTGTAATTGGCAGCATTCGAAAAATATCCATTCTTATTTACGATAGCGCCAC
>JBIINH010000192.1:0-3568 GCA_044337585.1 Bacteroidia bacterium | reverse complement strand
AATATCGATAGGCGACTATGTGCTAACCGGAGGTGAACTAGCCACAGCCGTGGTTGTTGATGCAATTGTAAGGCTTTTACCGGGAGTGCTTAGTGATGAAACATCTGCACTTAGCGATTCGTTTCAAGATGGATTAATTAGCCCACCGGTATATACCAGGCCATCTGTTTATAAAGACTGGGCTGTACCTGAAATATTGCTAAGCGGCCATCAGGCAAAAATTGATGAGTGGAGGCACGAACAATCCATTTTACGTACCAAAGAAAGGCGCCCAAAAATGTCAGATGAAGGGTATTAGGGTAATTTTTGAAACTTTTTTTGTAGATTACTAGCAAAGACCTATTTTCGCAGTCCATTTTTCAAAAAAATATTAACGGAAAGAGATATGAACGCAGCAGAAGCCATAAAACTTGTTGAGAGTGATTTCATACAAGACAAATCAATTCCTAAATTTAATGCAGGAGATACAATCAATGTGTATTACAAAATTAAAGAAGGAGCAAAAGAGCGTATACAACAATATCAAGGTGTTGTTATACAAAGTCGCAATTCAGGATTAAGTTCGACTTTTACAGTTCGTAAAATGTCGAATGGTGTTGGTGTTGAGCGTGTATTCCCATTATACAGCCCAAATATTGATAAAATAGAATTGATTGGCCGCGGAAAGGTGCGCAGGGCTCGTTTGTTCTACCTACGTGAAGCAAAAGGTAAAGACGCGAAAATAAAAGAAAGAAGGTAATTCCTTATTTACCATATTACAAGCCCGTTTGTGTTAATACAAACGGGCTTTTTTAATTTATATTGCCACATGCTTAAGACGCATATACAAACCATTTCTTGGATCATTGCACTTACAGGTCTTTTTACTGAAGAATTTGCAAGGGCTTACACCAGTATCTCAATGGTGATATTGGTAGCGGTAAATATTTACTTGGCTTACTGCATTAATGCTGACACAAGAGTTATTAATAAGTATAAGCATACTGTATTAATTTTGGTCGCAGGTTTTACGCTGATATACTTAGGTGCATTTCTTTACGACTCGCCTTCTAACGAATTATATAGGCGTATCATGGTTAAATTGCCATTTATTGTAATTCCCATCAGTATATTGTTTGCACCAAATCTGCAACGAAGCCAAGTAAAGCAAATTGTGGTTGCCTTTGGCACAATTGTTTTAATCATCGCATTTTGCATGCTAATCAATTACCTGATGCATTTTGAAGAGTTCAATAAACTTTACACAATGTCATCTGTGATGCCAAGCCCTATCAATCATATTAGGCTTAGTTTGATTTTTGCATTTACAGCATATCTGCTTTATTTTTTTATTTTCATTCAACCATTTTTTGTTAAAAATAAAACAGAGCGCGTCTTGGCCATATTTGCTATGATTTTTTTGATCGCATTTACACACATATACAGCGTTCGAGGCGGAATGATTGCGCTATATGCTATAGCATTTTTTGAATTCATGAAACATTTACTGAATAGCGAGCATGCTAAAAAATTAATTGCGGGTGGTCTTGTGGCATTCGCTATTGTTATTGTTGCTGGACTTACCGTGCCAACTATAAAAAATAAAATTGCCATTACTATTTCTGAGCTACAGCAATATAAATATGGAAATAACATTAATCACAGTTCATTAGGTAAGCGACTTGCTTCCTATGATATTGCTTGGGACATCTTCAAAAACGATCTAATTGTAGGTTGTGGTATTGGAAATTATGAGAACATAAATAGGGTTGAATTTAATAGCCAATTCCCTGAAGTGGAAGTGCCAATTATTGTTCACAATCAATTTCTATATTATTTGGCAGCAAGTGGGCTCATTGGTTTTTTGATTTTTAGTTACTGCTTTTTCCACCCTTTATTTAAGCAGCATCAATATCCGCGTTTATTTATCATTCACCTTATTGTATTATTCGTATCATTTCAAACAGAGCCAATGCTCGAAACCCAGCTTGGAGTTGCCTATGCTGTTTTGTTTTGGGCATTTTCGCTTAGTACAAATGATGATATACGATAATACATGCTAACTAATTTGTTTGAGCATGCTGTATTTTAGAAATACATACCGAGCAGATACAAGCGAGATAACCAACCCGTAATAACCGTCTAGAAAGCCTAATTGAATAAAATACGTTTTAAAAAATTTAAACACGGGGCCTATCAACCATTTTAGTACACTAAACGATTTGCCGTTTGCTTTCATTTGTTGGGCGTGTAAGTTGGCATATTTTACAATGCGTTGGTTATGTTCTGAAATGGTATAGTAAGAGTAATGAAAAAGGTTGCCATTGAATGTAACCTGCTTTACATCTATTTTAAATACCAAAATTTCATGCACGAAATTTCCCTCCCAAAATGCATTATATTTTGAAAATATTCTGACCTTGCTATCTGGATACCAACCGCAGTAGTGTATCCATTTACCACAATAATTGGTTAGTCGCTTGAAGTGGTAGACTGTGTCTGATGCAAAGGATGTGGCGCGGATTTCATTTTCTAACTCATCCGATAACTCTTCATCCGCATCTAGCGATAATATCATTTCATTTGCTGTTAAACTATTTGCATAATTTTTTGAAAGGGCGTATCCTTCCCATTTACGCTGAATCAATTTTACACTAGGGTACTTGCTACAAATGGCTACTGTTTGATCAGATGAAAAAGAATCCAACACAATTACTTCATCTGCTATACGTATTGCACTAAGCAAACACCTTTCAATGTTTTTCTCCTCATTATGGGTGATGATTACTGCACTTAATTTAATCATTCAATGTATTTTATAATTAAACTGACTGTTTCATTTGGTTGCAGATTCAACTGTTTTGCTAGCTGAATCCCTACTCTAATCGCATTAGACTGTAGTGATTCATCAATTATAAAATTGGTAATTAATTTTGACATTCCAACTTCGTAAGTCGGTTCAACCAAAATGATATTGCCACCCACTTTTCTATTTATGACAAATTGATTTCCTTCTACCCATTCAATATTCATATAAGCTTCGCAAACTACTTGTTGAGTAACTACATTAGTTGTATTTAACGTTACTAGAGTTGGCATATTCCATGGCTTGTATGGTGTATTATTCACAAATGGTTTAATGCGCAATTCTTGTCCGACTTCAATCTTTGTGGTACTTAGTTTATTCCATTTTTGTATATCCTGCACTGTGGTTTCATAGCGTTGTGCAATTGTATTTAAATTCTCTCCTCGTTCTACAGTGTGAATGATATTGTATTTTATGGCTGACTTTGATTCTTGCGCATTTGCATGAACTGTAGATATTGAACCTGAGTCAGGTTTAACTGTTTGAGATACACTAGTTGGTGATTCTTCTTTGATGGGAATGCGTATTACTTGGTTGCGTTGTAGTTTTTCAATATTCACATTGTTGGCCGCAACAATTTCATCAACAGTCACATCATATTTTCTGGCAATAGCTAAAGCGCCTTCACCTTTTTGCACAGTATGCATCAAGTATTTTTTACCATTTTTATCAACAACCTGTTGTTGTGCAAAAAGCATTAACGGTAATAAGCCAAACACAAAT
>JBIINH010000062.1:0-12498 GCA_044337585.1 Bacteroidia bacterium | reverse complement strand
AGATTAGCAGCAGCAGCAGCTGCCTCACAGCCTGCATGCCCCGCACCCACAACAATTACATCATACTTTTGGTTAAACATTTGAATATCAAATTATTATGACTTATTATGTTTCACGTGAAACATATTTAATTTTTTAGGCCTCAAAGATAAGTATTCGTCTTCTTTCTTTCGCATCTCTAGCGCTTGCTTTTTTGTTTTATCATTATAACCACAGAGATGAAGTAAACCATGCACCAATACCCTATGTAGTTCGTCCAGAGGAGGGCAGTTATAAGTTTTGGCGTTTTGACGAACACGCTCAATACTGATGTAGAAGTCACCCACTATCTCTTGTTTTTTATCGGATAGGCTAAACGTAATAATATCAGTAAGGTAATTATGGCTGAGATGTTTTTTATTTATATCAAGCAAGAACTTATCACTACAAAAATTGTAAGATAGCATGACAGCATTTACCTTTTCTTTCTTACAAACCATAATAAGCCATTGCCGCAATATGGTTTTATTACGAAGTGTAAATACATAATCAATAAAATTAAATTGAATTGGGCTAGTTGAGTAATGTAACTGTGCCCGTTTTTTTGATTGATCTTCCATTGAGATCAAAAATAATCATTTCATATAAATATACACCTATTGGGCAAGTATTTCCACCCATGTCCTTTCCGTTCCACCCAGATGAAATATCTTTTAAGCTGATTATGGCCTCTCCCCAACGATTATAAATCACCATTGAAGATTTCACATAATCGATAAACATTCCTTCTGGCCTAAAGACACTATTAATCCCAGATGGAACAAACGCGTTTGGAATAAACACTCTCAACTCCCCGGTTATTGATACAGAATTTGAATAACTTAAAGAGTTGAATCCCCATGGAGAGCCATTGCTTTGATTTGCAGAAACAAGATATGAAACACCGAATGTACCAGATAGATTTACAGCACTAGGGTCTAAAAACGAACTCTCTGTTCCATTTACTGAACCAATTTGCGTAAAAACCAAGTTGTTTGGGTTTTCAACTACCGCACGATAAATATTGTATGAGGAAACTCCTTCTCCCCATTTTGGCCCCGAGTCCCATGTAATTAATACATCCTCTCCCAATTTTTCAGCACTAAGCTCTAACGTTGTTAATGTTGTTGATTTAGCATTTGCAACATTACATAATCCAAAAACAGAAACACTGTAATTAAATTTTCCGGGATTACCTTCTGGGTCAATCCAGTTGATAGGAAATGAAAGCGGTTTGAATATATCAAATGTTTTGTTTCCCCCATTATATGTCTTTAGTATTTCAATTTTGGAAACATCAGCATCGTTAGGGAGATCAATAAGTAAATTAATTGGAGGTGAGCCTATATTGCTATAGCTTACGTTTTGTAACCAAACGGAATCTGGGTCAACCCTTAAACGTGTATTGAATGAGATAACATTTGAGCTGCTACTTACCAAAAATGTAGTGTCGCCAAAAGCGCGTAAAAAATATTGATAGGAAACACCGAGCGAAATAGGCTTTTGATAACTTAAAATCGAACCAGCTACAGAGTCAACTAAATTGTATCCAGAACCAATATTTTCATAGATATAATAAGATCGGACGGGCCAGCCCTCGTATCTGCTCCAACTTAACCGCATATTTTTTTGACATGTATCTACGCTTTTGTTTAATAGTATGGGTTTGTGCGGGTTAATCCCAAAAACTTGAGGATTAGTACAACTATCACGTGAAAGCAAGTCATAGAAATACGCAATAGATTGAGGGTCAATGCCATTGTCTACAAATGAAGTATCTCTTATTCCTAAACCAGTTATATTTGTGTAAATTCCAGCATTATCAATTCGGTATAAAATAAAGTTTAAGAAATCATTAGCACTATTATTCTTCCAACCAATTTGTACCTGATTAGTATTAATATCAACACTAACAGAATCGATTAGTACGGTATCTGGGGGAGAAATATCAACAATAGCAGTATCAGAGAAACTAGAAATAATAGGAGCACAACTATCAATATATTCAATAAAATAGTACCAAATAGTAGGAGTTCCAGGGTTGGCATTTAGATGTCTATATGTTTCAGCGTTTTTATTAAATATACTATCTAATAGAAAGAAAGGACCAGATGCCCCGTTTCTTGCATAAACATTATACTTAATAAAGCCATTACAAGTATCATTTCCGGGAAAGAAAAAAATAATATTATCAGTGGTAGCAGGGTCCCTACAAACGCGCCTAGTCCTTGGTGCGGTATCAGAGATAACGATCAAGGGTATAATAAACAAAAAAAACAAAAAAACGCAATTCTTATTCATTCTTTGGGCCAGCAACTACGGTTATCATACTATCCTCATGTAAGTACTCACTAGCGAGTTGCTGTACACGTTCAGGAGTTAATGATTGTATTACGTTGAGATATCCAGAATAGTATTCGTAGTTTAGTTTATAATCAATGATTGTTTTTGCAAAGTTTGATAGTGAAAAGACACCATCAAAACCACGAAGAAAACTACCCAAGTAGTAGTTCTTGGCAATGTCAAGTTCGTATATAGTTGCAGGCGTTTCCCTCAATCTTTTTAATTCTTTTCTTATTTCTTCAATTCCAATCATTACGGAATCTTTATTCAATTCTACAGAAATATTGAAGCTTGTAGCTTTTTGTTTTGGGTCAATGTCTGAATATATCCCGTAGGTTAACCCCTTCTCTTCTCGAATATTTTTCATTAGTCGCGAACCAAAAAAACCACCAAGAAACAAATTAACAACGGTTAGTTCTCTAAAATCTTTGTGACTTCTATTAATGGTTAGCTTGCCCATCCTTATTGAGCATTGATTTGCTCCTGGCACTTCAACCCAGTTCAGATTTTCCGAAGTTCCCAAAGTTATAGGCTCTTCAAACTTGATGTTTGACACAAAAGCTTCTGCTAGGCCACGGAACAAAACATCTATATCTTCTACAAATCCATCAGGAATTTTACCGGCTGCCATTACATAAACAGGCCTAGCGCTATAAACATTTTTACCGAATGCTAAAATTGTTTCACGTGAAATGTTTTTTATATCTTCCTGATTAACAGACCTTCCATATGAGTTATTGTGTCCAAAGAGAAGATTACTATATCGTCTTTTTGATAAAAAGGATGTTTTTTTTTCTTTTACGATAAGAGACTGTGTTGCATTGTTTTTATATATATATATTTCTTTTTCTGGGTATTGTGCATCAATTAATATATCTTTTAACAAGATGCTACACTGCTTAAAAAATTTTGGTAAGCAATAAATGGTGACTTGTGATTCGTCTTTATTAGCAGAAGCCTGAATAAACGCACCGTAGAAATCAAAAGCGTTTGCTATTTCTTCAGCAGACATTTTGCTTGTGCCTTCTGTTAAAAGAGACGCTGCAGCATTTGCTATGCCGTTTGCTGGCTCGGAACGAACGCCACCGTTATAAAAAAAATCAACTTTAAGCACATCACTTGTTGGATCTTCAATCAAGTAAATATCAAGACCAGAATCCAGTCTTTTTAATTGATATTCTTTTATAGAGAAAGAATCAATGTTTTTGAATGCCGGGGTTTCTGTACGATTATGCATTTGATGATAGATAATAAACGGTTGAACAGTTATTTGGTGTTAAAAAGGCATTGCAAACTCGATGCAAATCACTAGAAGAAAGACGGGTGTATTTTTCTTGTTCATGCGTAGCAGTAGAGATATCGCCCAAAAATTCTGCATATGCAAGTTTCATTGCCCTGTTTAAAACTTTCATGTCATGAAAAGCAATGGTTGTTTCGGCTTTGTTTTTTAATCGTTCCATTGTGGATTCGCTTAATGGGGCCTCGCAAACCGTTGCCAAAAGTTTGGTGATGGCTTCGTCCGCTTTTTCAATAGCCACACCCTCAACAAGCTTACCCTCAATAATTAGAAGCCCAGGGTCAACGTCACCTGTTATGTAGCAATCAAGTTCCGCGAACAGCTGCTGTTTTTTCACAAGTTCATTGTAAAGTAAAGCAGAACGGCCCGCACCTAAATAATCAGATAATAAATCGGTGGCATAATAATCGTCCTCTTTTCTTCCACAAGTGTGATAAGCCTTCACTAGCATATGATATGGCACATCTGCGGTAGTCTCCAGAAACCGCGGGCTTGTTTGTATTTCTTCTTGTTTGTAGGAGGACTTAATTAGATTGCTCTTAGGTATAGGTGCAAACCATTTATCGCACAATGTTTTCGTTGTTTCAAGGTCAATGTTTCCGGCAACCACCAAAATGGCATTATTTGGACAATAAAAGTTTTGGAAAAAGGCTTTTACATCTTGCAACGTTGCATTTTCAATATGAGCCAATTCTTTTCCGATTGTTGGCCAAGCATAGGGGTGTTGTTTGTATGCCAAAGGCAATAGTTTGTGCCACAAATCACCATATGGTTGGTTTAAATACCGCTCTCGAAACTCTTCTATTACGACACCCTGTTGCACCTTCAAAGAGTTTTCACTAAATGCCAAGCTAAGCATTCGGTCTGACTCTAGCCAAAATCCAGTTTCAATATTGTTTTTTGGGACAGTAAGGTAGTAGTTGGTAATATCATTATTAGTAAATGCATTATTGTCTCCACCAGCAATTTGAAGAGGCGTGTCGTATTCTGGGATATTTAAAGACCCCCCAAACATGAGGTGTTCGAATAAATGAGCAAATCCTGTTTGATCAGGAGACTCGTCACGAGAACCCACTTTGTATAAAATATTAATTACAACAAGCTGCGTCTTGGTGTCAGGGTGATGAATCACAGTTAACCCGTTTGGTAATATAAATCGTGTATAAACCATATGTTTTGTGGACAAGTATGAAGATGTGCGAAATTACCCTTTTATTTTACGTGAGGCGCATTTTTGCTACCAAACGAACCAAATGTACAACTAACCGAAAATAATTAAATAGACGAAATAACAAAGCCTCAAAATAAGTGTTTGAAAATCAACAGAATATATAATATCGTGTATTTACTTAATTCACATTTGTTGAAAATCAGTTAATGCTCTTTTAAATTAAAATGTGCCCGTTTCTTCAGTGACAAGGCAGTGTGTAATCATTCACCATTAATTAGTAATATGATAATCAATCATCTAAGTAATTTCCTAAAAATAATCTACCTTTGCAAATTAATTTTCAATTATGAACAAGCAATCAGGAAGAAATGCAAACGGTAAAAAGAGGGCATTTGACAATAAAAATAGTTCAACCTCAAGAAAACCGGCTGCCAAAAAATCAACAACTTCCTACAAGAAAGACGACTCGCGACCAACAAAACGTTTTGACAAGGCAGCTAGAGACACAAAACCATATGAATCGGCCTCAAGGCCACCTTATAAAACGGCATCAAAAAGCACAGGAAATAAAAGAACATTTGGTGAAAAAAAAGAGGATAGCGGTTTTGGCAACAAACCAGAAAAAAGAATTTTTACAGACAAGCCAGAAAGAAGAACCCACGGAAAAAACAAAGAGGGCAAAACATTTGCTAAACCAGCAGAAAAAAAGCGATATAACGACAAATCAGAAAAACCCAACTTTGGTGAAAAAAGAGAAGAAAAAGGTTACGGTAAAAAATCGCCTAGAAGAACCTACAACAAGAAAAATGATTTCAATAGTTTTGAAAAAAAACCAGATCGTATAAATACTAGAGAAAAAGGCTCGGAAAGCTCGCCAAGCAGTAAACCACGTAGGCTAAATAAATTTGCGGCAAGAGCTTCAGGAAAACCCTACACTAAAAGAGAAGACAGAAACATTATTGATAGGGCAGATGCAAAAACCTATATAACAAGGTCAGCAAAAAACTCAGATAAAATAACGGATGTTCTTGAAAAGGGGAATGTTAGGCTGAATAAATATATATCTAACGCGGGTATTTGCTCAAGAAGAGAAGCGGATAAATTAATAGGTGCAGGGTTGGTAAGTGTTAATGGCGTTGTTGTTACAGAGATGGGATATCAAGTAAAACCCGGAGAGCAAGTTAAATACAATGGGGAAAAACTGAGTACAGATAAAAAGGTATACTTAGTCATTAATAAACCTAAAGACGTAATCTGTACCTTAGATGACCCAGAGGGAAGAAAAATTGTAACGGACTTAATCGATGAACCAGGGCTTCCAAGGGTATATCCTGTAGGTAGACTTGATAGAAACACAACAGGGATTTTGCTTATAACGAATGATGGCGAACTCTCTCAACGCCTTATGCATCCAAAGTTTCAGGTGCAAAAAATTTACAAAGCTTCATTAAATAAAAATTTTAGTGGAGAACATCTTTGGGAGCTAACTAACGGAATAGAACTAGAAGATGGACCGATAAAAGTGGACAGCATCGCCATGCCAGACGCTACAGATAAAAAAGAAGTTGTTGTAGAAATTCACAGCGGACGAAACAGAATCATTCACCGAATATTTGAACACCTTGGCTATAAAGTGGAAAGATTGGATAGGGTTTGGTATGCAGGGTTTGATAAAAGGGGCTTGAAAAGAGGAGAGTGGAGACACCTTGGAGACAGAGAGCTAAACAACTTAAAGAAGCTGGTTAAATTAGGATAGTTTGTTAAAATTGACATCAAATCATAATTTCATAAAATATTACCTAAATTCGCCCAATTAATAATCAATCAAATGACAACATTACTTTTTATCAGTGGCATAGGAGGAGGCGAGTGGATTATTATCCTGCTTGCTCTTTTATTTCTTTTTGGTGGTCGCAAAATTCCTGAGCTTATGCGGGGCATTGGACAAGGTATTCGTGAATTTAATGACGCAAAAAAATCTGTAAAAACACAGATAGAAGACGGAATGAAAGAAAAAACGGCTGAAGAAAAAAAATAGTGAAGGCATACAAAAATCTATTAGAAATACAAACAGATATTTTACAAAACAAGATCACCATGGGTGGTCTTGTTTTGTATTATTTGGATACCATTGAAAAGCACAAGCAACTCAATGTGTTTTTAGAAGTTTTTGCAAACGAAGCAATAGAAAAAGCAGAAGAGATTCAGCGTAAATTACAAACTGGTAGGCACGGAAAGCTTGCGGGAATGGTTGTTGCGCTTAAAGACAATATCAGTTACAAGGGACACACACTTTCTGCGTCCTCTAAAATGCTTAAAGATTTTAAAGCAATTTATAATGCCACTGTTGTAGACAAACTTTTGGCTGAAGATGCAATCATCATCGGGCGATTGAATTGTGATGAATTTGCCATGGGAGCATCAAATGAAAATTCGGCATTTGGGCCAGTTCTTAACGGTGCTGACCCAACCCGAGTTCCTGGGGGCTCCTCTGGTGGTGCAGCTGTTGCTGCACAAATGAATATGTGTTTGGCAACCATTGCCTCAGATACTGGTGGATCTATTAGACAGCCGGCAGCTTTGTGTGGAGTGTATGGAATAAAACCAACATACGGAAGAGTCTCTCGATATGGTGTAATTGCTTATGCATCATCATTTGACCAAATCGGGCCAATAACACAAAGCATTGAAGACATGCAACTCATAATGCAAGTGATAAGCGGAATTGATGCAAAAGATGCAACCACATCGCCAGTTTCCGTTGAAGATTATACACACAAAGCAATCGACAAAGGCCCCCAAAAAATAGCAGTTATAAAAGAAACAATCGAACACGAAGGAGTTGACCTATTGGTAAAAGAGCAGACACTAAAAGCGATTAAAAATCTTGAGGCGAAAGGACATGAAGTAACTTATATAAACTTTGATTTATTAGATTATTTGGTTCCCACATATTATGTGCTTACTACCGCAGAAGCATCATCTAATTTATCAAGATTTTCGGGCGTGGTTTATGGTCACAGAAGTCCTTTATCAAAAGATTATGACAGCACAGTTAAACTAAGCAGAACAGAAGGCTTTGGAAAAGAAGTAAAACGAAGAATCATGTTGGGCACATTTGTGCTTTCCTCCGGCTATTTTGATGCTTACTACACCCAAGCACAGAAGGTAAGGCAATTGGTGAAAATAAGAACAGAAGAAATTTTAAAGTCATACGATTATATATTATCGCCAACATCGCCTACCCCCGCATTTAAATTGGGCGAAAAGGCGGACAATCCTATTGCTATGTACTTAGCAGATATTTTTACTGTCCATGCAAATATTGCTGGTATCCCTGCAATTAGTATTCCCAATGGAGAAACTCCCGAAGGCTTGCCAATTGGCCTTCAGTTAATGGGAAGAAAGTTTGACGAAAGCGGATTGATGCAGCTCGCCAAAGAATTATAATTAACCGTTAAAAGGTATTAAAATGAAGCACAACCAATTGCGAAAAATTATACTCAAAGTCGTTCTGGTTTTGCCATTGTTTGGCTATTCACAAAAGGCAAAGATTGAAAGCAATGATACCTATCGGGAGCGAATAGCATCAATTAAATCGCCCATTGAGCTACTGTACAGAGATGAAGTAAAAACATATATTGACAACTACCTAAACAACCCTGAGGCAACAAAACAAATGCTAATGAAGGGACGAAAATACTTTCCAATAATGGAAAAAGCCTTGAGGCAAAAAGGGGTGCCAACAGATTTAAAATATGTAGCGGCTGCAGCTTCAAACTTGGATTTATTTAGAAGCGGAACAAATGGCGAAACCGGTCTTTGGATGATGATGTACAACGTTTCAAAAATGTATAAAGGCAAGGTAAATACTTATGTTGATGAGAGGCGAGAGCCAACAAAATCCAGCCAAATGGCAGCGGCACATTTTAAAGATTTAAACGCAATCTATTTTCAATGGCCGCTATCTATCACAGCTTATGCTGTGTCCCCTTATACCTTAAACAAAGCAATTCGCAGGGCGTCTAACAGTCTTTTTTTCTGGGATGTATATGAATATTTACCAGAGCAAGCAAGAGACTTATATCCACGGTTTATAGCAACAGTATATATTTTTAATTTTTATAAAGAACACAACATATTAATTCCTTCACAAGGAGAGAGCCCAATACCAACAGACAGTGTTTTGGTAAACAAGTGGCTATCTTTTGAGCAAATTAGCACAACAATAAGCCTTCCCATTGAACAATTAAGAACACTTAACCCAATATTCAAAAAAGACATTATTCCATATACTGCTGAGGGCTATTGGATATATATTCCTGAGAATAAAATTGTTCTTTTTGATGCACTTAAAGACACGGTATATAACCCAAATCCAACACCAGAAAACTTTGTACCTGTAGCGATCAACAAAGACAGCAGTGACACTATTTCGCAAAAACCAACAAAGCCCGCCCCCCCTGTTTTCAACAAGAAAAAACTATATTATACGGTAAAAAAAGGAGACAACTTAGGTGATATTGCTAATTGGTATGATGTAACAGTGGCCGAAATCAAATCTTGGAATAAATTAAAAGGCAACAATATTAATGCAGGCCAGCGACTGATTATTTGGGTAAAATCTAGCAAGTCGGGATATTACAACCGCATCAACAAGATGACTAAAGCTCAAAAAAACAAGTTAAAATAAGCGTCAATTTTCGTCAAAAATTTCATCAGGTTTAGGTACTTTAAAAACCAGATAATTTGTGCCAATAAAATTTAGTACCGCATTAACTCCTATTGACATTAAGTTAGATACCGTAGTATCATTTCTATAGAACATTGCTGTGAGTTCGTCAAGATTTAAAAGCTCCACCACCCAATATATTGGCTCGTGAAGACGGATGATATGATCACATAAAAAGTTAAAAAACAAATAAAAGGCAAAAGTAGCCATATAAATAATCAGGTATTTCAGTAGGTATTTTTCACCATCTTCCATTCGGTCAACGTATGTCCAAAGCTTGTTCATGGTGAAACCCACAAAAAATCCAATTATATAGCCTATAGCCTTGCCAACTAAGTTGTATTGCGGAAACTGTAACGATATGAGCCAAGAAACAAAAAGACTTACACAAGCTGCTGTAGAACCAGTTATTCCAAACTTAATTAACTTGTGTGCCAGCGGATAATTCCGTATCCATCGCCTTATGTTTTTGATAAACTCCACGCTGCTAAACTAAAAGAAATATGTGTTATAGCCTCCCCTCATCTGCAAAACTGTAATATTTATTTCCGCCAATTATAATGTGGTCAACTAAAACCACTTCAATGAGCTGTAATGCTTGCTGCAATTGTTTGGTAATTTTAATATCCTGTTCGCTAGGGGTTAGGTTCCCTGATGGGTGGTTGTGACACAAAACAATAGCACTAGATAAGTTTTCAATAGCATGTCGGGCAATTACTTTTATATCTACTACCGTAGCATGAACTCCGCCAATACTTATGCGTACGGGTTTAATAACGCTATGTTTGCGGGTTAGAAGCAAAACCCAAAACTCTTCTGTATCTAAATCTGCAAGCAAAGGATAAAAAAAATCGAATGCGTTTTGGCTTGTTTTGATTGTTGGATTTTCTATGATGGACTCTTCTTTACGCCTCCTACCCAGCTCAAGTGCAGCTGCGATAGTAATCGCTTTCGCCTTACCGATTCCTTTTATTTTCTGTAAGTCGTTTAACGAGAGTTTTGCCAACCCATTAAGGTTATTGTTTGCTATTGCCAATACTTTTTTAGCTAAATCGACAGCCGTTTCTGTTTTGTTTCCTGTTCCAATTAATATGGCCAATAATTCAGCATCACTTAATGATGAACGCCCTTTGAGCAAAAGCTTTTCTCTAGGCCTATCGTCTTCTGCCCATTGTTTAATTGATATGTTTACCGACTCACCAGGCATTTAAAGCTGAAATTATAAAACAGACTTTGCCGTAGCGCCTAATAAACTTTCGAAAAGAATGCGGCCATCGGTATTGTATAGTTGAGAATCAACAACGCGTTCTGGATGTGGCATCATTCCAAAAACATTTCGACCGGCATTGCAAATCCCTGCTATGCTTTCAAGCGACCCATTTGGGTTGCTTTCTGGAGTTACATTTCCGTTTTCATCACAATAGCGAAATAAGACTTGATCGTTATTTTTTAAAGCAACTAGTGTTTGTTCATCACAATAAAATTTGCCTTCGCCATGCGCAATTGGAATTTTTAACGCTTGATTTACATTGGTTTTTCCTGTAATAATGCTATTTGTTGTTTGCGATTTGATATGCACGTTTTTACAGTTGAACTTTTGATTTTCATTGTGCAACAAAGCCCCAGGAAGAAGTTGTGATTCGCATAGAATTTGAAAACCATTGCACACCCCCCATACCAACCCGCCTTTGTTGGCAAAGTCAATTACATTTTGCATAATTGGCGAGAAACGCGCAATAGCACCACTGCGCAAGTAGTCTCCATAGCTAAATCCACCGGGAAGAAAAATAAGGTCGCATCCTTGGAGGTCGTTTTCTTTATGAAACAAAAGAACCACTTCGCATCCAAAAATATTTTGAAATGCATAAATGGCATCCTGATCGCAATTTGAGCCAGGAAATATGACAACGCCTACTTTCATATTGGAGTGTTTGTTTATGATTGCGAAAATAGGATATGAAGGGGGAAATTTGAAATTTATTTGATTAATGGTGCCATTGATATTGGGTTTTATTAAGCTATTATTGCTTTAATTATGTTATCAGCAAAAAAGATAGTTACAAAAATACTTACAGTAAGTTTAATCACATTTTCGTTTCCCCTGTATGCACAGCAGCATGCTTGCTCGGAGCACAAACAGCAAGCCAAACAAAGAATAGAATACCTAAGAGGTAAGCAGGACGCTATCAAAAACCAAGTGGAAATGATGGAAAAATACGATGTAAAATTTCACCACCTAAACTTAAATATTGAACGTACTTCTACAGCAATTTCTGGGAGTGTGCAAACTATAGCAATTGCGCGAGAAAGCATAGATACGTTTGTATTTCAGCTTTATCGCTCTTTAACCATCGATTCAATAGTTGGAAATAGCCCCTTTTCCTTTATGCGAGACAGTGATGTGGTGTATGTTGTTTTGGATAGAACATATAACGCGAACGAAAAAATTAACCTTATAATATACTATAGAGGTATTCCGCCAGCAGCGCAAAGCTCAGCCATAGGAGCAGGTTTTAGCAATAGGGCCTCACCAACGTATGGGAATAGAATTACCTGGTCGCTTAGCCAGCCATACTCGGCTTACGAATGGTGGCCATGCAAACAGTCTTTACAAGATAAAATTGATTCGATTAAGTTTTACATCACAACTGATACGAGCAACAAAGCAGGCTCAAATGGTGTGTTAAAGCAAATAGTACCTTTAGGGGGGAAACACAGGTTTGAATGGGAATCAAAATTTCCCATTAGTTATTATTTAATAGCCGTTGCTGTAGGCCAATATACCGAATACCAGTATTGGGCAAAACCAAAGCAGTTGATAAACGACTCGGTGTTTATACAAAACTATATTTATAGCAACCCGCTAGCATTTACAAACAACAGAAATAGCATTGAAGCAACCGGCCCTCAGCTAGTGCTTTTTTCAGAGCTATTTGT
>JBIINH010000191.1:0-3580 GCA_044337585.1 Bacteroidia bacterium | reverse complement strand
ACTGCGATTAAATGAAATTGATCCGGTTTTGGTGCTGTTGGGCGTAAATGCAAGTGTTGTAACAGGATTGGGTGTAGGCAATGTACCGCTAAATGCCGTGATGCTGAAGTTATCAATAGCTAATCCATCATCACTTCCTTGCGCATCCTGATCGCGCCATCGCAAATAAATTGTGTCTCCATCGTTTAGAGTTAAACTGCTTATGGTAACATCATATTGTATTTGGTTGGCAGTATCATTTCCTATGCGTGAACCTGCAATAGGAGCCGGATTACCAAATATTTTCGACACTAAATTTAAACTACGGTTTTTAATCCACGTACCATTTGCAGATAAAAATCCACCATTATTAATTCCATAAAAAAATTCGCTCGAGTCGGTTGATGTTCTTCCTCCACTTCTCCACTGCTCCATTGTAAATTGCAACCTAACAGCAATAATCGTGTTGCCGGTTTTATTTATATAGTATGCGCCAATTGTTGATTGTAAAGTACCACTTGCCACAGATCCAAATGCTCTGTCGGAACTATTCGCTGTACCATAACTGTAAGTGTTTCCTGTGTTGGATGCACCATCATTTACTCCATAAGTTCGGTTTACGGCTCCTGTTCCACCCTCTAAGAACTGCCATCCCGGAACCAATATACTATCAATGGTAACGCTTCGCCCAAGCAAATCGAAATTTTGGCTAATAGCTACATTGGTTGAATTAATCGCTAATGGATTTTGTGCATGTGTGACACTCATTAAAATTAATGCAACAGCAAACGTACTTATATACTTTTTTATCATGTTTTAAAGGATTGAAATAGATTGGGAATTTAACTTGAAATGATGTTGATACAATTTAAATTTAGGTAAACATAAAAAACGGCTGAATCACGATTGATTCAGCCGTTTAAAATGATTTGATATGATTTAATTAATTTTTAATCACACGTTTCGTAATTACTTCATTCTGCTGTTTGATGCGTACGAAGTAAATTCCGTTTTTCAAGTTATCAGTTTCAAAAATCACGTTGTTGTTTCCGGCATGTATGGCTGCGTTTTTCACCAAAATAACTTTACCAATTATATCTAGTACCTCAACCATAGCGGCACCTTCCATTTCAGCAACTATTGAAATATTCAAAGTATTGCTAAATGGATTTGGCTGGGTGGCAATGTTTATGCTATTTAATTTACGTGCAGCAGCGCATACGAATTTTGAGTATTCAGATGTTCCGTCAAAATCAACTTGCTTTAAGCGATAGCAGTAAGATTTGGCAGGGTCAATTTCAATATCGTTAAAGCTATATTGGTTTGCCTCATTGCTATTGCCTGCTCCATTTATAAATGCGATTGTTTCGTATTGGCCTTCATTTGTGCTGCGTTGTAGTTCGAAACCACGATTGTTTAATTCAGTAGCAGTGGTCCAAGTGATGGTATTGGCTGATGAAGTTGTCGTAGCTTTAAGCGATGTGAGTTGAACCGGGAGTGGTGAATTAGCCCAAGTAGTAGCAACACGAATAGCATCTACAGTTAAACGAGGTGCGTTTCCGCTAGTTCCTTGACGCAATGCAAATCGACCTAAATTACTAACATCTGTTTGAGAGCCGCCTACTGGACCGAAAGTTGGCACACTTGGCTCAGTGCTGGGTACTGATGATAAATAAAATATCGATGTTGAATCATCAGTAGTTGTACCAGTAAAAAAGGTATATTTTATTACAAGTAAATAGGTCGTACCGTATGCGAATGAGTCATTTGAATAAGTTGTTGGAACGGTTGATGATTTTGAGATCGAAACACGGTAATGATTAGCTGAAGACCTTCTAAAAAATGCACGAGCAGTTAACAATGTTGTACTATTATCAGGCAACAACGCAATTGGATAATCACCTGTATTTTGTGTTGTATCGATGTTTACCAAAGCACTTGCATAAATTGATCCTGAAGAAACTGACACACTGAAACTCTTGTATACATCCTGTCCGGTGGTCGTTAAATTTACAGAGTTGCCTACACCAGAACCCACATGTCCTGAAAACGTTAATCCAAAATTGTTGATCAAGGGAGCATTTGTAGTGCCTCCCGAAAAGGATGTCCATCCATTTGTGGTGACAGCTTTTGCAAGTGTATCGCCAACTGTATAACTAAAGTTATCACTCATCAATGTTTGTGCATTTGATGCAATTGTAAAAATTAGTAATGTAAATGTGTAAATAATTTTTTTCATGTGATTTAATAAATAATGGGCAAATAAAGCGAAATCATTTGTTAAATGCATTATCAAAACATCAACGTTTTCAACTTAGAATTTTACAGCTACTCCCAACATAATATGGCGTTGTGGCAAGTAGCGAGCGGGGTTTTCAGGAGAAGGCCCTTGATTTCCCAATCGAGGGTCGCGAAAACGAGGATCGGTCCACGTATCCGGTACATTTTGTCCAAATTGATAAGCTGTTCCTGTAACGGGATTAATGATAGCTGCATTTTGGTTATCAAATAGGTTTGTAATTTGCAAATTGAATGAAAGGTTCGTGCGTCCAACTTTCCACCATTTTGTAAAAGTAAAATCTGCCCAAAACCAATATTCCCCAATTTCGCTCCATCGAGCATCTGGGTTTGTGTTCTGAACATAAATTGGCCGGCCGGTATTTACATCTGTTCGGTCGTAAATAAATGGCGTGTACCTTACGCCTGAGCGCCACACAGTTTCGAAATAAAAACTCATATTATTTAACCACGGCAAATTGAACAGTCCACGTTTTGTGGCAATCTTAAATGTATGATTGGTTTTAAAGTCTAGGGGCACATCCCAAGGCAGGTAAAACTCTCTCGTGTCTTCAACTGCACCGCTAGCCAACAGGTCTTTTATTTTTTCGTTAGCACTTGCACTTTGGCCGGTTGTAACCATGTACGTGATTGATGCTTGCCCATTGTACCAATTCTTAATACGTTTTATATAGCTCATTTCCAACCCTCTGGCACGGGCATAATCGCTATTTATTCTAATTGTCCGGCTAATTTCCCTTCCTGTTCCATCTTTTATAAGAACTGAAGTGGTGGTAATGAAATCGTATTTATCTTTCCAAAAAGCGGTAAGCGTAAATGCATCATTGCTGGTAATTTGTGTTTTCAATCCTATTTCATATGATATATCCACTTCGGGATTCAGGTCGGGATTCCCCACATTGGCAATGACTGAGCGATCCTGATAAAATGGGTTTAGTCCCGGATAAATGAATGATGGATGAGGCAATATGGTTGTATGTCCGTAGTTGAAAAATAGCATTTGATTTTCGCGAATAGGAAATGAAGCTGCAATTTTTGGCAATAACCTAAACTTGTATCTCAAATTACCAATTTTTACTGAATTATCTTTATAGCTCTCTCTAAGTTCATCGCGTATGGGTGCTTGCTGATTGAGTACCGCATCATCCACGTATTTCCCCGGTGCCCAATATTCTAATCGGGCACCAATGCTTGCAATGAGTCCTTTGTAACGAATTTGATCGGTTACGTAAAAACCTCCACGTTGTGGACTTACTTTCCACACATCACTTTGCTGACCCAACCTGAATGTTTGTGATTGCTC
>JBIINH010000061.1:0-12524 GCA_044337585.1 Bacteroidia bacterium | reverse complement strand
TGATGAATGATGGATTGTTTCCAGTTTGCCAAATGTAAATACTATCAATGCTTGAAAGTGGACTTGAGCTTCCTGCTGTATTCAAGTTAAACTGTGTGGCTTGTATTGGTGCGCCTGTTGGCGACATAATTATAGGTATTCTTAACATGATATTATTAGAAGTGCCTTTAACAACTTTGCTTAATAAAGGATGTTGTGAAGTAGCAACAATATATGACATAGGAGCAGTGATGGTGAGATTTCCGGCTGGATTGGATACCAATGGAATGTATCTTACTGATTGAAAAGTGATGCTGTCAAATTGTGCATCCAATACATTGTTCCCTGTTGCACCTGATGCAATATCATAAGTAAGCCAATAATGGTTGGTGTCATTTTGTGTGCTATCTGTTAAATTAAAGATAAGGCGTGCACCTGGGTTGTTTATTGATAGAAGTAATGTGGAAGTATTAAATGTATTACCAGTAGTTTTGTAAATTTTCGCAGCAGAAATATCTGTAGTGTCTGTTGTCCCTATTGTACGAATATAGAAATTAGTAACAGCACCTTTTACGCAATCAGAACTCTTAATTACTAATGGTAAATACAATATTGGAATATTCGAATTTGCAGCAGCAGCTGTTCCTGTTTGTTGAATTGTTGTTGTAGAGATAAACTGCGGTGTTTGTTCAACAATGTTGATGGTGTAGTCTTCAGTTTCACCAAAACTGTATTGGCCACAACTATTAAAGGAAGTTAATAAAGTCCCTTCTTGCAGCACAATGCGCATCCGTGTATTTCCTAAACCTACAGAGCAGGGAATATTGATATTGCCTGTGAAATTTACACTGGACAAAGATGATGATGCCCACAACATTTCATTACTTTCCCATGTGCCATTTCTATTTAAATCGATATATATAGCAGCACCTGACGGAACCAACAGTGAAGAGGAACTGGCATAGCAGATGGTAAACGAAATATTGGCACCACGTTGCATGTTAATATTGTTTATATTGGTATTATTAGTATATGTTCCTTTTGCCCATGTTTGGTTATTTCCGCATCCGATTCCATTATTCAACAATGTATCTCTGCCATTAATAAAAGTAACCCTTCCGATATCAGAGTCATTTGAGTCAAGCGCTTCCGAAACGCAATAACTGGATATGATACTTCTGCTGCCAGCAGGTGAACTTACAATGGGTGTGCGAACCACACCACCAATTGACATGCTAGTAATAGCTGCATCAAGTGTGTTTCCTGTTGAAGCAAAAGAAGGTACATTGTAGGTTATCCAAAAGAAGTTGGAGTCACTCAATAAGTCCTGACTACCAATTATGGTAAATGCCCCTACGCGTGCAGTGAGTCCGCCAAAATAAATTGGCGCAACAAAGTTAGGATTGCTTCCAGTGTACCATACGCTAATGCTATCTGCATCTAAAAAAGGATTTGTAGAACCAATATTATTTGCATTAATGCCCTCAAGTTGAATTGCAGAGCCAAGGGTGGTCATGTTCACCCTTAACCGAATCATTTCATTTCGCGTGGTTCCTCTCGTGATTGGATTTAAATTTGTGTGTGTTGTGGTTGCATTTACAAATTGCATAGGTGCCACACTTATCCTTCTTCCTGGTGGCGGAACCCGTAGGCTATGTGTAGTTCCATCAATGGTAACAGTAACCGGATGTGCAGTTACGGAATCTCCACTAATTGAGCTTCCATTCATATCATACACCAGCCAAAAAAAGTTGCTTCCAGCAATTAACGGAACGCTTCCTGTGAACTCCATTGTATCTGTTGGGCTATTTACATCTACCCCAAATGGAGTTGTGTTGCTAAAAGTCGCATTATTTCCTGTAAAAAAAACTTTTGCTTTTACAATTGGTGCAGTATTGCTTGTGCCCGTTGTTCTAAAAAGCAATTTCTGAACGCGACTTTTCACTACAACACCGGATGATTGTATGTCTACACGCATGATGCGTAAATTGGTTAATGGAACACCTCCTGAGAAAGTTCCTGTTTCTCGTGTTACGGTATTTGAGTCATATCTTACCGCTACTGCTTGAGAAGCGAATGATAAGAATTCACCCTGGGTGTTTAATGGTCCAAGTCCTGATGCAGATCGTGCGTAATAAGTATTTGGTACAAAATCAGCAGCCAATCCCGATAATGTTGAACGGGTATTCCAAGGACCTGTAATATTTGGTGATTGCACAATATACAATTGATTTTGATTGCCATATAAACTATCTGTGTTTGCACCGTTGTTGTTTAACATTTCCAAAGTGAGGGTAGTTGTTACAGGAAAATCACCGGTATTTAGTCTTTGTATTCGGTAGCTCCTTGTGCCCATAAGCGTTACTGCTGGGCTATTTGCAGTACCTATTGCTTGAGATTGTATAGGCTGAAAAAGTATTTGGGTATTTGCAGGGAAACTAGCTCCCGGTGCAATCGTTAATAATCTTCTTCCATTATTACTAAGGGTTGGCGCATTAAAATTACCACCCACTCCTAAAGGAATATTGTAAGTAACATTGGCGGTCTGAAAATCAACCCTCATTGGTCCATTGATGTAAGAGCCATGATTGGTAGATGGAGAAATAACAGATGGTTGAACTCCAGCCCCAAGACTTGCGGCTGTTCCTGAATACCAAATGAAACGATTGGTTGTTGTATTAATAATCCCCCTTACAAATTGCAAGCCTCCTAATACACGAACCGAATCTGTTAAACTCACATTGTTGTGTGTATTCATATATATAATATTCGAAACAGTTCTTACACCCAACACCATTGGAATTTCAAATCCTTGCTGAAGGGTTATAGGTTCTACCGATACGGTATTTGAATAATGATATCCAATACTACGTGATGTAATATTTCTATTGTCCCAAATGGGTTCGCTTATAAATCGGCCTCTTACAATTTGAACATTACAGTTAGCTGTGTTTGGGGTAGTAAAATTGCCAATTGCCAATGTGTTATTCGGGTTTACAAACCCGTCTCTCAAGGCAAAAGTCTGTATAACATAGGCTGTGTCGCCAACATACGTAAATGTATCAGAGCCTATGTGAATTACATTGACAATGCGTTTGGAGCCAGAAGAGAGGTTGCCATTATTAGTAAAAAAAGCAGGCCCGGCATTATTAAAAATGAAGCCCGAAGTATTGACACTGAAATTGACCAACGGCAGTGAGTTTGCATTGCCCATATTTACTGTTGGATTTGTATTCAATATGGCATTTGAACCCGAGTTTAAAGTAACACTCCCGCCCACTACAACCATGCGCCCACTAATACCATTAAATGCATTTAAGGTACCGTTTACCTCAAGGTTACCTTGCACATGCAAAAGATTAGTATTGCCTGTTCCGTAGTTCAAGGTTCCGTCAACGGTTAGGTCTTGGCATCGGGATATAATGCCAGCTGTAGGAAATCCTGTAGTAGCCGCTGTGACGGTATGGCCTGTACCTATTACTACGTGATTTTCACTTGTAGGAATAATACCCCCTATCCAAGTAGAAGTAGCATTCCAATTCCCCGAACCATTAGAAAAAATAGTTGTAGGGGTATATTCTTCCACTACCATTGAATCAACAAATGGATTATTTGATCCAAATTTATTGACAATTGCAATACCAATTCTTACGCCTGTTTTTCTATACCTAGGGGGTATAGGAATAGATATTCTGTCCCATGAATTGGTATTGGTATGGAACCCATTTAGGATATTTGAAAGGGTATTCCAAGTGCGCCCACTATCGGCCGAAATTACCATGCGCACGTGCATAGTTTGTCCGGGAGCTTCTCTATTGAAATAAAAAAAGCGTAGATATGGACTTGTAGAAGTACTCAAATCAATAAGTGGAGATTCGAGTCTTCTTTCTGATAATGCTACGTTGCTAGAACCGAAGTTTACGTCTTCAATATACAATACGCCTGATCCACTTACAGCATTGGGTGGTCTGATTCCAAAAGTTGGGTATACCCAAAAACTACCCGACCAAAAGTTTTGTGTCCAGTCTCTTTCGCCATTTGTAGTAAGAATTGATTGTATGCGTGTTTGTTTCCAACCGGGAGGTGCTGAGGGGCTACCTACAAATAATTGGTCAAAGTTTTCTACAAAATAGGTTTGGGAAAAACTTGTTGTTATTGAGAAAAAAGATAAAAGAAGTATAAGGGCATTTTTTTTCATCATGACGTCTGATTCACATTTATTTAGGCGCTAATTTAAGTAAAAATTATCCGTTTTGGGATGTGCTGCGGATTTTAAGTTGATTTAACAAATAACTTACAATTCAAAAAAAAGTGGCTATACATTCTCACCCCAATGTTTGAGCTCTTCTTCCGACCATAAATCGGGAAAGAAAATCCTTCGCTGGTAGCGGGGATGCATGTATTTTTTCCAATCACTTCCTCCCGTAGCTTCGGCTTTTTTCGGGCCGCTTTCCAGATATTTCTCGGCTGCATGGTAATGAGCCATTACCCAACTTACATTGACGGTGTAATCATAGTGACGCATTGCTTTAACCAGTGTAGGGTCTTGTTTTATTTCTTCGGGCAGTGCAAGAAATTTATTATACAAATTATAGTCATTGTAAAACGACATTTTTTGTAAGAAAAAAGATTTGTATTTTTCTTCAAACAATTGAATCAGTGTACTTTTCTTCCCAGTTTTATGGTCTTTTCCGGCAGCTTGCCAATATAAGTGTTCATATGCATGCTCGTAGGGTGTATTGCGATCTATGTTTCCTCTAAAACGGTAGTCAATTAAATTTATCAATGAGGTTGAAGCAAATTCAATGAGTCGGTATTGCGCGCTTTGAAAACCACTTGCTGGCGTAAGTGTGTTACGAAATTTAAGGTATTGCTCCACAGCCATCCCCTCTTTCATCACATCAAATGAAGAGCATAATACATCAAAATAGCGGCTTATTCTAGATATCTTATCAGCAAAAAAAGCGGCATCTGCGATTTCATTTTTTACCACCTGATCTATTTCCCACAGAATCATTTTAAACAAAAGCTCATTTATCTGATGGTACATGATAAACACCATTTCATCGGGCAATGTAGTGCGCTGTGTTTGCAAGTTGAGCAATGCATCCGTTTGGATATAGTCCCAATATGTTATGGGTTTTGCCCATACCAAACCTTCCAAATGCACATTTACGTCTTGGCCAATAGCATTAAACTTATCTTCTATCCGTGAGAGCAGCTCTTGCTTGTTATCATCCATCATTTTCTATAAAAGTTTAGTAGGGCAAATTAATAAATCACACTTCAAGTATATGTGATATTGGTCATATAATTCAAAATCTGCGCTAGTTCTCAGTCGGAGGTGTTTAAAAACTGCAGCATTATAACTTAATATTTTATAAGCTTGATTGATTTGCCTTCAAACCTAATGAAGTAGATACCTGCCGACAATGCATTTACATCTACTATTTCGTTTGCAGGTATGTTCATTATTTTATTTCCTACAATATCATACAATGCTGCATCCTTTAATAACCCTTCGATATGTATATAAGAATGTGCAGGATTTGGGTAGACAGAAATGTCATTTTCTGTGTCGTTTCCAAATACTGCTAAAATGTTGCTATAAGCGTAACTTCCATCCACATCTACCTGTTTTAAGCGATAATACACGTTCTTGTTACTTTGTAAAAGCATTGCTGATTCGTTATCGATATGCTGATAGTTTGATAGTGTACTGGTAGTTCCGTTACCTTTAACTATTGCAATCGTACTAAATTGTATTGCGTCATCTGACCGCTCCACTTCAAAATGCGCATTGTTAATTTCGTTCGCTGTTTGCCAGTTCAATAAAACTGTGTAATCAGGTTGTTTCGATGCTGTAAAACTGATGAACTCAACAGGCAAAGGATTCGCATTGCTATCAGCACCGATGGCAAACTCGCCAAACAATGATGTATTGGTTTTGGTAATTGTAAATGCACTTGTATTTCCAGCAACTACACCTGCTGTTCCAAATGTTTGCCAATTGTCACCCGGGTTGCGAAAAATCAAACGTGTGGTCAAATGGTTGTTTACTCCATTGTAATTGTTTGCACCGGCTATGAAGGTAAAACTGATACCTGAGCGGTTCAATGTGTTTACAGTGCGCCAATAACCGTTTCTACCTGCCGTAGTTATGTTCACTCCGCTTTCTGAGCGGGGAAGACCACCATTGCCCGGCACAGCTGCCACAGCATGTGCGGTAATCAGCACATTACCGGTTCCGGAAGGTGTGGACGTGAAATTAAATTGGAGGGGCATGTATTTGTTTTCTCTACCCGTTGGCAACAATCCATTGGTGCCGGTAGTTATAATATTTCGAATCCATCGATTCATAGGTCCTTCTATAAATCCGTTGGTGCGTACCAGCGGACCAAAAGGGAAAAACTGTGTGCCCAGGGTAAATGTATCACCTTGCATGCGCACAATAGCACCAAGTCTGAGTGTATCGGTTACCCAAATTTTTCCGCTTGCTAATTTTTGACCTCCCGACAAGGTTAGCCTTCCAAATTTCGATTCAGGAATTGTTTGCGTAGCTGTGCCGTTCCATACACACAAACTTGTGTCTAGTCCTTCTACAAATTGGCTCTTCAATTCACCGCTAACAGTAAGGATGTGATTACCGTTTACCGACAAGTTACCGCACTGGATATAGAAACCCGTAGGAATACTACACTGAATAGGTGTACCCGGAAAGCCTCCTGTTTCAATGCGTACAACACTGGATATGGAATCCAATTCCCAGTTTGCCGAAATGGTTGGTGTAGTATTGTTGCGTACCCAATAAATAGCGGGTGTGGAGAAACTTGACGGAGATGTTCCTGTGCCATTGGTATTGGTTCCCCAGGTTGCTAAGGCATTTAAATTTCCTGTTGTTTTATTGTAGTACTGTGCAACCGGCATGGTCAATCTTCCTGTTAAATACGGACCCGATTGATACGATGTGGCTTGTCCTGTTTCGTTGTATTCAACCACAGCAAAATGATATGTTTTGCCCGGAATTATTCCGATAAGCAATGCCTCATTTCCTGTTCCATTGTATACCACATAGTTTTTAAACCCTAAACTGTCTCCAATACCGTATTCTAAACTGGCATTGTATGATACTCCATATGTTGGAGATGCATTCACAGCTGAATCAGCTTTTGCAATTACAATTCTTCGAGCCCCGTTACCATTTTTCCAAAACACAACTACACTTGTAGGGGTGATGTTTTTAAATTTAAGCGAATGTGCCGACAAGGTTGGTGCCTGACACAACCCTGTTTGTGTAACTGCAATGGTTGCTGTGGTATCTATACAATTGGCAGGAGTTTCAACAATGGATTTGTAACTACCTGGTGCAGTAATACCTGTCAGCATATACTGATTGGCGCCTGAAATTAAGGTATCATTTCGATACCATTTGTATGTATCTGTAGTGCGATTGGTTGAGTCACTAAAAAAGATGGATAAAGATTGACCTGTACATAGGGTGGGCGTTTGTGATGTTTGTAAAACTTTTGAGGCTGGATCCCCCACAATGATATTACGTGAAGCTTGAAGAGTTGAGGTGGAGGAAACAAGCGTTAAAGTATTAAACGAACCAGGCGAAATGCTACTTGGCAACCTAAACGTTAATGACGGTTTTGATGGTAAGCTTAGGAGTCCCAAAGTCATTCCGTTGATTTGTACTATATACTCTTTAGTATTTAGTGTATCAATGCTCGAAATACCAATAGTAAAATCTCGACTTTTACAAATATGCATTCTTGATGTTTCCATTCGCGCCATATCATTTCCTGCAAGGCTATATTCTGATAAATGTTTTTTGTACAATCCATTTATAAACCATCCTCCACAAATTAGGTTATCACCCAAAATAATTCCGGTATTTACCCGTATGCCAAATGGTGCAAATGAATTGAGGTCACCCGATGATAAAACCAATGGCGACTGGTTGCCTTGAACCGTATCAATTAAGTAGGACGTGGTACCCATCAATAGTAAACCTGAGCGATAAGGGAGAATACTTCTATAGGCTACATTAAAAGTTGGAGCAGTCCACACGGAATCGGGTAAGCCTGATGTAGCACTAATTTTTAACAATTGGTTGTTTGGCCGAAAAACATAAACATGGTTATTGATAACTTCCATTTGGCTTATGCCTGAACCAATTGAATTGTTTAGGTAAGGTTTCCAGTTTGTATTCACTGCCAACGTAGCACGATTGAATGAAGCCAAACGATGGATATAAACGCCACCCACCGAATCAATACCTCCACCAATAAATACATGATTCGCATTCGATTTGATAAACACGACCTGCGCATTTGCATTGAGTTGTGTTACACCCGATCGAAGTGTAAGTGTATTCGAATTAAATACAGCCAAACCATTGCGCTGTTGTCCTGCAATCGTGCTAAAACTTCCGCCAACCCATAAATTTGAATCCGTAACATGCAACGTATTTACCCATATTGCCACAGTTGCGGGGTTCCAGGCATTTACAGTACCTGTGTTTAAATTTACGGAGGCAAGTCCTCTTCTTGCTATTGCATTGATAGAATCAAAACCACCTCCAATGTATAAGGTTTGACCAAACCGTGCAAAGGAATTGATTACTCCGTCTGTATTTAAGGACAGGTTTTGCATGATTACTTTTCCGGTGCTGCGTTGATAGGCCAAAAACCCGCGTGCCGGTATTTCACTTCCCACAAATGCAAAACTCCCTGCGGCAATTATTCTGTTTCCAGCACCAACAAATGACAACACATCTCCAGCTGGTACATTCTGATTCCGAACAGCTATCAATGTTGGGGCAAAAGCAGGATTTGAGGGCAAGTTAAAGGTTCGCATTTCCCTTAAAGGTTCGCCATTAAAGGTATATGTTCCATAAGCGTACAACTTATTTTGGTAATTGAAAATCGCTGAACACCAATTATAATCAATATTCCACGTTGTATTGTTTCCCCAAAAGTTAGCGGATGTAGAAATGAGTCCGATACTATTTCCTAAAAGGGTAAAATTACCTGCTAAGTATAATTGATTATTTACCAAACACATTTGGTTTACAGTTCCAGTTTGTGGTCTACTGAATATATTATCGGATAACGTTGCTAAATTGAATCCTACTATTCCAGATGGTCGTAATGGGAAATTACCACCTAATATAATGGAGTTATCATATTTAACCATTGCATTAACTGTTGCTGATAGTGCTATTGAACCCAATGAAGGCGACAATAAATTATAGCTACTTAAATCAATGGCTGCAAAACTAATACGTGTTGAATCAGCTCCTCTATTTCGGCCATAAATAGTAAATAACCCACCTACAAATAATGTATCGTTGGTTAGCAGTAAGGAATTTATTCGTCCGATTATCTGGTGGTTGAAAGTAAACATCGAATCACTTGTAGTATGATACCCCAGTAAGCCAGTATTTGTCGTATTATTATTAAAGATCAAACAACCATCTAAACTTATAGCGCTCAATAATATGCGGTTGCCCGAACCGCCAAGTAACATTTTATTCAAAAGGGTATTCGTTACAAACGATCCTGTGAGTGTGTTGTTAGAAACCGTAATGGATGCAAGTCCGCTGCGTGGATTGGCATTCATCTGAGTAAAATTTCCACTTGCGTATAATAAACCTTGATGCAAAGCCAATCTAGTTACCTGCTGGTCGCGTGGTACGGTAAACTGGGTGGTAATAGAACCCGTGCCGGTATTGATAGCCACGACACCTCCTACATTGGCAACTGAACCATTAATGGGAAATGTTAAGCCCGCCACATATAAAGTTGTGCCATTCAATACTAAATCATTGGCAATAAAACTCGAACCCGACAATGAAGGAGGCCAAATACTAAGTGTGCTAAGTACGCCTGTTGATAAATTCATGCTAAAGATGGCATTGCGGCTGTCTCCATTTACTCCATAAATATTGCCTCCTGCAAACAATTGATTTCCGCTCACCAGTATTTTTGATACAGTTCCACTCACGTTGATTATGCGCGAAGTTGCTCTACTTGTAGCCAAATCCACTACAGCTATATTTTGCCGTGCCGAATCGCCAACATGCGAAAAATCACCCGCCAGTATGAGTGTGTTTAGCCACCTTGCCATGGAATAAACATTGGATACATTCCCATATTGCATAACATTTACCGAAAGTGAAGTATTGGTTGTTCCGCTTATCGTATCAACTTCAGCAACAGATCTTCGCAATTGCCCGTTTATAAGTTCAAAACGGCCACCCAGTATGATGGTGTTTCCATTGAGCAGCAATGTGCGAACATCTCCTAATTGTACAATCGGATGCCAGGGCAAAACATTGCCGTTGCTGTCAATTTTGGCAAGCCGGTTGCGGGTTTGGTTGCCTACTCGTGTGAAATTACCGCATAGGTAGCGGGCACCCATACCATCAACTACCATAGTGTATATCTCTCCGTTTACATGTGGTAAGCCTGAATGGTCGTTGGCAGCGGTCAATGTGCCTATTCCCTTTAAATAGTCCGTCTGTGATAGACTATCTGCAAATATTCTATTAAACGAACCTGATGCAATAAGACTGTCGCCTCGCAAAACAAGATCAGTGCAAAACGGGCTAGCCATTTTCCATTTCCTGAGTCTCGCGGTAACGTTACCTGTAGCATCTATATGTGCCACTCCCGAGCGAGTGGAATCATTTATAGTAGTGAATGTTCCGCCAACATAAAATCCAGTGCCATTTTCATCGCGAATGATTTTGCGGATATCGCCATTGGTGCGGAGTTTTGCAGCAATATGCTGACCGGTAAGTGTGTCGAAAAAGGCAATTTTTTCAGAGGATTGTTCGTAGGAATATACCTTACTAAAACTTCCACCTACGAATACAGTATCGCCATAATTTGCGATGGTTCTTACTTCTCCGTTGGTGTATGGAGTGGTTTGGGCAAATGCTTGAATGTTTGCAATAAACAGGAGGGTGTAAATAAATGAGCGCACAGTGTGATGGATAGTATTTAAGTTAAAGTACGCAATATCTGATATTCTACTCAAAACAAAAATCCCCCATCAGTTGCCTGATGAGGGATTTTGTATCTTATAGGTAAATGTCCTCCCCACGTGCGGAGGGAATTACGTGGCTTATGAACAACCCGTCTGCGTGCCGCAGTTCATGCACTTGTAGCATGCACCGCTGCGAATGGTTAAGCTACCGCAGCTTGGGCAAGCAGGGCTGTCGCCCATGCTCTTTAGGTATGCTTGTGTTTGATCTACTTGCATGCTAGCATCAGCAGTTGGTGTGGTAATTACATTTACGCCTTCGGTTGGTTTCAAAAATCCGATAGGAGCAGGTTTCACCTCATTCAAAATCGGATTTACAGCCAATGCATCTTGTAAGTTTTTTACTACTTCGGGTGCAATGCCGTGCGGTTTGTTTTTGGCCAATTGTGCACGTTGGTTTTCGGTTGGTGCCACTTGGATAAAATCTTCGCGACCCAGGTATTCAAAACCCAGCATACGGAACATGTAATCAATAATGGATGTTGCACTCTTGATATTTTCATGTCCGGTTACCATACCTGCAGGTTCAAAACGGGTGAAGGTAAATTTATCTACGTACTCTTCTAATGGCACTCCATACTGTAATCCCAATGATACGGCAATAGAGAAACAGTTCATCAATGAGCGAAGCGTAGCACCTTCTTTGTGCAGGTCAACAAATATTTCTCCCAATGTTCCGTCTTCGTGTTCACCCGTGCGCACGAAAATGGTTTGACCACCCACCGTTGCTTTTTGGGTAAATCCACTGCGTTTTCCCGGAAGGGTTTTGCGTGCCACAACACCGGCCAGTTTATTTTTGAATGCAGTGTCATGTGTTTTGTTCAAGATGGCTGTTGCCGCTTCTAACACTTGCTCAGGAGTAAGTTCTCCCACAGGTTTGTTTGCGTCAGCACCCAATACTTCTTCTACAGCTATTTGCACATCATCTTCATCTTTTACATCTGATTTGTTGCTAAGTGGCTGCGATAGTTTACATCCGTCACGGTAAAGTGCGTTGGCTTTTAAGCCAAGGCTCCAACTGGTGTAGTAGCAATCTTTGATATCATCAACGCTGGCTTCATTTGGCAGGTTGATGGTTTTTGAAATAGCGCCTGAAAGGAAAGGTTGCGCAGCTGCCATCATGCGGATATGACCTGAAGCGGCAATATAGCGTTCTCCTTTGGTTCCGCATTTGTTGGCGCAATCAAATATGGCTAAATGCTCGTCTTTTAAGTAAGGGGCTCCTTCTACAGTCATCGTTCCGCACACATAGTCGTTGGCTTCTTCAATTTCTTTTTTTGTAAAACCAAGTTTGCGAAGCAAATTGAAATTGTAGTCGGCATATTCTTCAGGTTTGAAACCTAAACGTTGTAAGCAATCATCTCCCAATGTCCATGAGTTAAAAGCAAATCCGATTTCGAAACTTCCGCTTACTGCTTTTTCTACTTTTTCAATTTCCTCGTCTGTGAATCCACGGAACTTCAATGTTTCCGGATTAATGTAGGGAGCTC
>JBIINH010000060.1:0-12547 GCA_044337585.1 Bacteroidia bacterium | reverse complement strand
AGGATTGGTATGATATAAAATATCAGCATTCACACGCAATTGATTACTGCTGTATGTAGCATTTATTGATTCGTAGTTTACCGAATCTGCTGTTATTTGACTTCCATTGCCCGCTATAAATGTATCATAAGGTGTAACCTGTTCGCGACTCCAAAAAGTGCCCAGACTTGCTGTACTTCCATAGCCTATGCCAAAGCGCATTTGTATGTTACGTTTTTCATTTTTACTAAATGCATAAGTACCCAAAGCTGCTTCAAAAATTACACCTCCGGCAAAAGAACTATTAAAAGGTGCATACGTATTGTTGTTTATAGAGGAAGGCAATGAGTTGTAGCCAAAACCAATCTGTCTATTAAAAAGGGATAAATCTCGATTCAGGATCTGTGATTGAGGTGCGAGCGATTTTAAATCAGAAGTAAGCAATGCCGGTGCTTGATAACCTACCCCCCCGGAAGACAAATACATTTCATGATAAACAGGTCTGCTTAATTGTTCTTGAGCAGATACCAGAAAACTGCAAATAATAAAATATAACGTGAAACTGATTTTTTGAATTGTTGACATACAGTTAAAATTTATAGCTTAACAATAAGATAGTACAAAAAATTATTTACCCTTAAAAATAGGTTTTCGTTTTTCCACAAATGCATTCATGCCTTCTTTTTGGTCTTCGCTGGCAAAGCACATGTAAAAGTTTTTACGTTCAAAATATAATCCTTCCTGAAGGCCGGTGTCAAAAGCTTTTAATACAGATTCTTTAGCCAGGCGAACTGCAACTGGCGATTGGGCACATATTTCTTTAGCCAGTTTTAATGCTTCATCCAAGTATATTTCTTCGGGCACAATTCGGTTGATGAGTCCGGCTTTCATGGCTTCTTCAGCCGAAATGAATTTACCGGTAAGTACCATTTCCATGGCCAATGCTTTGCCAACGGCTTTGGTTAAGCGCTGTGTACCGCCTGCACCCGGCATAATGCCGATTTTAATTTCGGGTTGCCCGAATTTTGCACTTTCGGATGCCACAATCATGTCGCAGGTCATAGCCAGTTCGCATCCACCACCCAATGCAAATCCCGATACCGCGGCAATAATTGGCTTCTTGGTTTTACGTATTTGGTCCCAGGTTTCAAATTGGTCGATGATAAGCATGTCAATTGCGGTGCGACTTTCCATTTGTTTGATATCGGCACCGGCAGCAAATGCGCGTTCATTGCCTGTTATAATGATGCAGCGAACAGAATCATCCGCATCATATAAAGATAAGGCATGTTTTATTTCCTGCATCAATTGCAGGTTAAGTGCATTTAGCTCTTTGGGTCTGTTTAGTTTAATAAGAGCTACATGCTCAGCAAAAGCAGGATCGGTAATAATAAATTCGTAGTTCATGATATTTTCTATAATTTTGCCCCTCACTAAAAGGATTGCGAGTTGCGGTTGTGTGTTTTATTGGGCACGATTTTACAAATAATATGAATAAAATCAGTAAAAGCTTTTGTTATTATAATTATTTACCTCATATTTGCAGTCCTTTTCAAAAAAAATATCGCTATGAGAGTTTGTGATTTAACAGGTAAACGACCAGTAGTAGGAAACAACGTTTCTCACTCGAATACAAAAACCAAAAGACGTTTTTATCCTAATTTGCAGGATAAAAGATTCTTTATTCCAGAGGAAAACCGCTGGATACGCCTTCGTGTTTCTACAAAGGCAATCAAAACAATTAATAAAATGGGAATCACTGCTGCCCTTCGCACTTGGGCCAAAGAAGGCAGTTTATAATTAGGAGGCACAACTATGTCAAAAAGAGGCAACAGAATTCAAGTAATCATGGAATGCACTGAACACAAAGATTCAGGGCTACCAGGAACATCACGTTACATTACTACAAAAAACAAGAAAAATACCACTGAAAGGTTGGAATTAAAAAAATACAACCGAATCATGAAAAAGGTAACCCTACATAAAGAAATTAAATAAATATTAATCATGGCTAAAAAAGTAGTTGCTACATTAAAGACCGGAACTGGCAAAGATTATGCTAAAGTTTACCGTGCTATTAAAAATAAAAAAGGCTCTTATTCATTTAAAAGTGAAATTATTGCAAACGAAAGCGTTAAGCAATATTTTAAATAATCGCTATTCAACATTTACACCAAAGCATTCTGACTAATCAGGATGCTTTTTGTGTTTATAAACCTAATATAATAATTGTTGTGGGACTGTTTAGTTTTTTTACAAAAGAGAAGAAAGAAAAGCTTGATCAGGGATTGGAGAAAACCAAAACCGGTTTGCTTGACAGAATAGGGAAAGCATTTCTTGGGAAATCTGAAGTGGATGATAACTTTTTAGATGAGTTAGAAGAAATCCTTGTTACTTCTGATGTTGGTATCCATACCACACTAAAGATAATTGACAGGTTAAAAGAGCGGGTAAAACGAGACAAGTTCGTTACCCAAGCTGAATTAAACATGCTATTAAAAGAAGAAATAGCAGCATTATTAAGTGAAAATGACAATCCGTATTTGGCTACGTTTGAAAATTTACAAGGGAAACATCCTTACGTAATGATGGTTGTTGGAGTTAATGGTGTTGGAAAAACCACAACCATTGGAAAGTTGGCCTTTCAGTATATGAAGGCCGGCAAAAAGGTTGTACTTGGTGCAGGCGATACATTTAGAGCTGCTGCCGTATCACAACTTAAAATTTGGGGGGAAAGAAATGGTGTGCCAGTGATTGAACATGGTATGAATACCGATCCGGCAGCAGTTGCTTTTGATGCTGTAAAACAAGGTGTGGATTTGGGTGCAGATGTAGTGATAATCGATACTGCTGGCCGATTGCACAATAAAGTAAACTTGATGACCGAGTTATCAAAAATAAAACGGGTTATGAGTAAAGTAATTCCAGATGCTCCGCATGAAATTGTCTTGGTATTAGATGCCTCAACGGGTCAAAATGCATTCGAACAAGCCAAGCAATTTACCGCAGCTACAGATGTTAATGCTTTGGCACTTACAAAACTTGATGGAACAGCAAAGGGAGGTGTAATTATTGGCATAGCCGATCAGTTTAAAGTGCCAATAAAATACATCGGTGTGGGCGAAGGTATAGAAGACCTGCAGTTATTTGACAAAAATGAGTTCGTAGGGTCATTGTTCAGTTCCTAATTTCAATTTATGAAAACAAAAAGAATTAAAGAAGATAAAGTCAACATCATTACACTCGGATGTTCAAAAAATATTGTTGATTCAGAGGTGCTATACAGTCAGTTAATAGCAAACAATATTGAAGTTGACCACGAATCGACAAAGGATGATGCCAATGTAATTGTAATCAATACCTGTGGATTTATTGACAATGCAAAGCAAGAAAGTATCGATACAATCCTACGATTTGCAGAAGCAAAAGAATCGGGGAAAATAGATAAACTTTTTGTAACAGGTTGTTTGTCACAGCGCTATAAACCCGATCTGGAAAAGGAAATACCAAATGTGGATGAATATTTTGGAACCCAGCATTTACCACAACTACTTAAGCGATTAGGTGCAAATTATAAGCATGAACTGATAGGCGAACGCTTACTTACTACTCCGGCACATTATGCGTATTTAAAAATATCTGAAGGATGTGATAGGCCTTGTTCATTTTGTGCAATACCAATTATGCGAGGTAAGCACGTTTCAAAATCATTTGAGCAAATCGAAACTGAAGTGAAAGGTTTGGTAAAAAATGGAACAAAAGAATTATTGCTAATTGCACAAGACAGCACCTATTTCGGTTTAGATTTATATGGAGAAAGAAAACTGGCAGAATTGCTCAGGCGAATTTCGGATGTAAACGGAGTGGAGTGGGTGAGGTTGCATTATGCCTATCCGTCTCAGTTTCCCATGGAGGCATTGGATGTGATTCGTGAGCGGGACAATATTTGCAAATACATTGATATTCCCTTGCAACATGCCAGTGACAATATGTTGAAGACCATGCGAAGGGGTATTACTGCTGCCCGTACGCAAGAAGTTGTAGATGCTATTCGAGAAAAAGTTCCAGGTATTGCCATTCGCACTACCTTAATTGCGGGTCATCCAGGAGAAACTGAAAAGGATTTTCAAGATTTATATGATTTTGTTGAACGCAATAAGTTTGATCGACTAGGTATTTTTACTTACTCGCACGAAGATGGAACCCATGCCGGTAAAATGTTAGATGATGTACCACAAGAAATAAAAGAAGAAAGAGCAGCTACAATAATGGATCTTCAACAAGGAATTTCGAATACTATTAACAAGCAAAAAGTAGGTAATACATTTAAAACCCTTTTTGATAGAAAAGAAGATGGTTACTTTATTGGACGCACTGAATTTGATTCTCCAGAAGTAGATAATGAAGTACTGGTAGATGCAAAAGATAATTACGTTCGTATTGGCGACTTTGCTAATGTAACCATCACCGAAGCAGATGATTTTGATTTGTACGGTACAGTAAATACAAACTAACAAGTGCAAAAAATAGACTTCAATACCTCACGTCTTTTTCCTCGTATTGTTTCTGACTACTTATTGGGAGCAGATTCGCTAAAAAAGTTTTATCGTTTCCCTCATCATATTGATTCATTTCAAACTGCAATAGCAGCTAAGCAGTTTAATGCAACACAAAGAGCATTGCTTACTGAAACATTGATGCGTCAATATAAAAATGCAGGAATTGAATTGGATGAACAGGATCTTGTTTATAAAAATATTGTTTCTCTAAAAGAAAATAATACTTACACCATTACTACCGGTCATCAGTTGTGTGTATTGACAGGTCCACTGTATTTTCTCGAGAAAATAATTCATGTAATAAAGCTTGCTAAGTCTTTATCAGAGAACAATTCGCAGAATCATCTTGTTCCCCTTTTTTGGATGGCTTCCGAAGACCATGATTTTACCGAAATCAGTTCTTTAAATATAAATGGTCAACATTATTCTTGGGAAAAAGAAACCAGCAATGCACCTGTTGGAAGGATTAATTCTAAGGATTTGGAACCTTTTTTTGAGCTACTCAAGCCACATATTTCTGAATTGCATGCTGATTTTTTTGAATCTTCAAAGCAAATTTATCTTTCATCCACTAATCTTTCAGAAGCAACACGTAAATTGGTTCATCTTATATTTTCAAAATATGGATTAGTCGTAATTGATGGTGATGATATTGCATTTAAGAAATCTTTTCAACAGGTCATTTATACAGATATATTAACGGGCTTGCCATTTCAAGCACTGCATAATACTAACAAGGAATTGAGTATACTAAATTACCATCAACAAGTAAACGGAAGAAGTTGTAATCATTTTTACATACATGAAGGAAAACGGTTGTTGATAGAAAAGTCAAAAGACGTGTTTACGATTAAAGATTCAGATATTGAATTTACTAAGCAAGAAATGGAAGCTGAAATAGCTAATCATCCCGAGAAGTTTAGTCCCAACGTGGTGATGCGTCCTGTTTACCAAGAGTTCATTATACCCAACTTGGCTTATATTGGTGGCCCAGGAGAGGTTTCTTATTGGCTTCAATTGTATTCGGTATTTACCGAACTAGGTGTATCGTATCCAATTATAGTTTGTAGGAATACATTTTTATTTACAGATGTATACACTAGACGCATTTTAAAAAAGTTGTACATAAGCTGGAGTGATTTGTTTGCAGGCAAGGAAACTGTATGTAAGAATTTGCTTCAAAAGTTAATTCCTACATCAGAAGAAAGTTTGATTAAAGACACCCAAACGATGTTTCAAAATTTAATCGGTGAATCGGAGAAATTAGATAATAAGATTAGCGCTGAATTAATCAAAGCAAAAAATAATCAGCTATCTGTGCTCAAAAAAAGCGTGAAGCATCTTAACAGGGTAAAAAAAATTAAGTTGGATAAAGAATTGAAAGAAATTGAACAAGTTTACGAAGCTATATTCCCTAATAATGCACCATCTGAACGTACATATAATGTGCTAAGTCTTAGCGTAAACATCGACACGTTTATTGATATTATTTATACGAATAGTTCTCCAATTATTGATGGGGTTGTTATTATTGATTTATAGCTGCGTTTTACAAAATTCCCAACCCACAACGCCCGCTACAACTGCAACATTTAAAGATTTTTTTTTGCCATATTGTGGTATTTCAAGTATGTTATCACTTATTCCCAACAAATGCGGTTGAACTCCTTCTATTTCGTTTCCCAATATGCAAGCGTATTTTTTATTTTGATCAAATAAATAAGTATGTAAAGGAACACTTTTTTCAGCTTGCTCAATGCTAATCAACGTATAACCGTCATCTTTTAAACGATTACATAAATCAATGATATTTTCTTCGTATTGCCACTCAACACTCTCTGTTGCGCCAAGTGCAGTTTTAAAAATTTCTTTGTTTGGAGGAGTAGCACAAATACCACAAAGCCATATTTTTTTAATGCCAAATGCATCAGAGGTTCTAAAAACAGAACCAATGTTGCTGGCGCTTCTAATATTGTCAAGGATAAAAATCATCATTTATAAGATATATTTTATATTTCTAGTAAGCTATAATCCAGACATTTACGATACAAATACATAGGGTTGCTGTATTCAAAAATAGACATTTAATTGAAAATATGCGAATAGATATTAGCACGCTACTTGTGTTAATGATAAAATAATTGATATTTTTACAAAGATTTTCAGAAATTGCAACCGAATAAAAACTAGTTACTCATGTTAAAAAAGCTACTCGCGTTAACACTTATTATCACACTGATTACAAATACATTATTTGCACAGGAACAAAAAGATGTTAGTCAGCGATTTACACGATTTAGTACCGAACTAGGTGCAGGAGTGCCAGTACTCTTCGGAAGTATCCCGAACAAATTTACCATGTTTGGAACTTTTGGATTAAGGTATAGCTTGTCAAAAGAAATTTCAATACAAGGTGCCTTGCAATATGGCAGCTTTAGAGGAGAGCAAACGCCACCTGGTCCATATGTAAATCCTAGTAAAACAGAAACTAACTACTTTAGTTTTAGAAATAATTTCATACAATATTCAGCCAATGTGCAAATAAACCTTGAGCCATTATTCAAATTAAGAAGAATAATGCCAAAGCTTAATCCTTATCTCATGGTAGGAATGGGTCGCATCCAATCAGATATTCAAACAGAGCGACTTGTACCTGATGGCTCAAGAAAAACATTTGATATTCCAGATAGAAGCTATTATACACAGTATTATGGAATGATTTTTAGATACTATTTAAATCCGCAATTGGATTTTGTTGTATCCGCCATTTACCATTCAACGCAAAGTTCTGTAATAGATGGAATTCCAACAAGGGATGTTGAAGATTTTGACGCTTACCTAATGCCTAGCTTGGGAGTTAATTACAAGATTGGTGCAAAGCAGCGTTCAGTAGAGCATGTTGATTGGTATAATGTGAAAGCTAAGAAAAATATTATTGACCCTGACTACCAAGGTGAGAATCCAGTTTCAGAGGAAAACGATAGTTTAGCTCAATCTGCAGAAGAGTTAGCAATAAAGAACGATTCCTTAGAAAAGGCCAATACAGCGCTTAAACAAGAAAACGAAGCAATTAAGAAAGAAAACGAAAAACTTAGGGCAGCAGCTATTGCTTCTGGAGCGGTTATTGTAGGTAAGGATAAAGACGGCAATCCTATATATGCCAAAGACACTGCTAAAACAGGTGCATCAGTAGTAGCTGTTGATGCTCCAAAATCAGATCTTAATGATGGAATAACTACCCCTCCATTTAAATATAATGTTGTTGTAGGTTGTTATACAAGCAAACGGTACGCATATATTTACAGAGATAGAATGCGGTCAAAAAATTATCCCGCAAACATCTATAAATCCGGTGACGACTCTAGAATGCTACGAGTTACTATTCTTTCGACAGATGATAAATTAGAAGCGCAGCAATTGGTAAATAAAGCAAGAAAAACCATTGATCCAGGCTCATGGATGCATATCTACAACAAACCACAATAAATTTTAAAAACCCCGATTAATAGTCGGGGTTTTTTGTTTATAAAATGTTTACTGCATCTATGTGCTCAGGAGCTATTTTGCTACACAGATGGCAAAAAAGGGGGATACAGAAACGCCTCTGATGAAACAATATACCCAGATAAAAACAAAATATCCGGGAGCTATATTGTTATTTAGAGTTGGCGACTTCTATGAAACGTTCGGAGAAGATGCAATAACAACTGCAAATATATTAGGTATCGTACTTACCAAAAGGGCCAATGGTGCAGCTTCACATATTGAGCTTGCTGGATTTCCACATCATGCTTTAGATACATATTTACCAAAATTGGTTAGGGCTGGTCAACGGGTTGCAATTTGTGACCAGTTGGAAGATCCTAAGTTGACAAAGAATATTGTTAAACGAGGAGTTACTGAGCTAATCACTCCAGGTGTTTCATACAATGATAAAATCTTAGACCATAAATCGAATAACTACTTGGCTGTTGTTTTTCCGAACGATAAAAGTTGGGGAGTTGCTTTTGTTGATATTTCAACAGGAGAGTTTTTGATTGCCGAAGGAGAAGCCATGTACATTGAAAAGCTTGTTCATTCATTTAAACCGGCTGAAGTACTTCTTCCTAGAGGCAAATCGAAAGAATATTTTACCCTTATACCTGAGAAAAAGTTTTATTGTTATCAATTAGATGATTGGTTATTCAAACATGATTATGCATATGAAAAATTAACCCGTCATTTTCAAACCACTACATTAAAAGGATTTGGTGTTAGTGAAATGCCTAATGCAATTATTGCAGCCGGTGCAGCCATTCATTATCTGCATGAAACACATCACGAAAACATTGCACATGTAAAATCTTTATCGAGGATTGATGAAGAAAAATATGTTTGGCTTGATCAATTTACCATACGTAATTTAGAGTTGGTTTCATCTAGCCATGAGAATGGAAAAACATTATTACAGGTCATTGATAAATCAATAACCCCCATGGGTGCGCGGTTATTGAAGCGTTGGTTGCTTTTGCCGCTAAAAGATATACAACCTATTGAAGAGAGACATGAGATTGTTGCGTTTGTGTTAGAAAATAAATCTTTGGCTCAGCAATGTGTGCAACACTTAAAGCAGGTTGGTGATTTGGAAAGAATGGTTTCAAAACTAGCCATGAGACGAATTGGCCCTAGAGAAGTACAATCGTTAAACAGGTCGCTTAAGCAATTGCATCCAATAAAAAATCTATTAGAGGAAAGTAAAGTTCCATCTGTAATAAAACTTGCCGAGCAATTGGCAGACTGCACATGGATTATTGAGCAAATTGATAAACATATTGTAGATGATCCACCAGCGTTGCTTAACAAAGGAGAGGTCATCAAAAAAGGAATTCATGCCGAATTGGATGAACTTAAATCAATTGCATTTGCAGGGAAGGATTTCTTATTAAGTATTCAAGAGCGCGAGCAACAAAACACAGGTATACCCTCACTAAAAGTTGCTTATAATAATGTGTTTGGATATTTTTTGGAGGTAACAAATACGCACAAAGACAAGGTGCCTGAAAATTGGATAAGAAAACAAACACTTACTAATGCAGAGCGATACATAACTGAAGAACTTAAGCAATATGAAGAAAAAATACTCGGTGCTGAAGATAAAATAACACTCATTGAGGAACAGATTTACAATAATTTTATTCTCAGCTTAACAGACTTTGTGGCTAGTATGCTTCAGAATTCACAAGTCATTGCACAGCTAGATTGTTTATTAGGATTTGCAGAATTGGCTAAAGACTCTCAATATGTAAAACCTAAACTGACCAATACAGGTTCTATTCATATTAAATCTGCAAGACACCCTGTTATAGAACAGCAGTTGCCATTAGGTGAGCCGTATATAGCCAACGATATTTATTTAGATCAAGATGGGCAGCAAATTATAATACTTACGGGTCCAAACATGTCAGGTAAATCGGCTATTTTGAGGCAGACAGCGTTAATAATTATATTGGCTCAGATAGGTAGTTATGTACCGGCTTCGTTTGCTGAATTGGGATTGGTTGATAAAGTATTTACACGTGTAGGAGCATCGGATAATATATCAAGTGGCGAATCAACCTTTATGGTAGAAATGACAGAAACAGCCAGTATCTTGAACAATATATCACCCAGAAGCTTGATTTTATTGGATGAAATTGGAAGAGGAACAAGTACCTATGATGGGGTGAGTATTGCTTGGGCAATTGCAGAATTTTTAAATCACCATCCCGCAAAGCCCAAAACCTTGTTTGCAACACATTATCACGAATTAAATGAGTTGGAAGAATTAAACAAAGGAATACGTAACTTTCATATCTCTTCACAAGAATCGGATGGTAAGATTATCTTTCTTCGTAAGTTGGAAGAAGGCGCAAGTGAACACAGCTTCGGGATACATGTAGCAAAGATGGCCGGTGTGCCACAAATTGTTTCTAGGAGGGCAGGAGAGATCTTAAAAACGCTTGAAGCCCAAAGAGAACAAATAGGTAATGATGATCAAACACCCAATATGAAGTTAAATTCAAAGACTATGCCTATGCAACTCAATATGTTTCAATTAAACGATCCTGAACTTGAAAAAATCAAATCAGATTTACAAACATTAGATATTAATACCCTTACACCCGTAGAAGCATTGATGAAGTTAAATGAATGGAAACGCAAATTAAATTATTAATAAGTAAAGCAACATTTTAGGATGTTTTTGCAAAGAATTTCACAAAAGGGTTGACACGATATTTAATATTACTATATTTGCACTCCAATTGCGAGAGTAGCTCAGTTGGTAGAGCGCAACCTTGCCAAGGTTGAGGTCGCGAGTTCGAGCCTCGTCTCTCGCTCCAATTGAAATAAAGGTGGATGTGACCGTTATTCGCATCCACTTTTTTGTTGGAATATACCCGGGTGGTGGAATTGGTAGACACGCAGGACTTAAAATCCTGTGACCTTAACAGTCGTGCGGGTTCAAGTCCCGCCTCGGGTACCAAAAAGCGAGTTTTACTCGCTTTTTTTATTTTACATTCATTATTTCAAATTTTCTCTGTAACATCGCAGTGCAAAAAAATAATCAAATGAAAAAAGGTATTGTAGCACTTTCCACATTATTCGTAGTTTTATTTAGTGCTTGTCATTATGGCGAAGATGAAGCTAAAAAAACTATTGAACGTAATGAGCAATATAAAAACGAGAACAAAGATTATTCTGTAAATCGTGCCGGTGAATACGGCAAAAAATCTACTACTGATGAGGTTCCAACCTCTAGTTTAGATACTGTAGCCACAAAATAGACCATCAATGCATTTAATTGATGTAAATACATTTCAAGATAAGGAAAGTATTTATAAGCAGTTATTGCCTCAACTTAATGCATTGGTTGAAGGTGAAACTGATACGATAGCAAATATTTCTAATATCATCGCGGTCATTCATCATACTTTCAGCCATCATTGGACGGGTATTTATTTTGTTAAACAAAACGAATTGGTTCTTGGTCCATTTCAAGGTCCTGTTGCTTGTACCCGCATTGCCTATGGTAATGGCGTATGTGGTACCTCTTGGCAAAAAGTACAAGCCATCATTGTTCCTGATGTTCACCAATTTGAAGGACATATTGCTTGCAGTGCATCGACAAATTCAGAACTGGTTGTACCTATCATAAAAAATAATCAAGTTCTTGCCATTATAGATATTGATAGTGTAGATTTTAAAGCGTTTAATGAGGTTGATAAAAAATATGTAGAAGAGGTTGCTGACTTAATCAGTAAATTTCTATAGGTTTATTCAGCAATTATTAATTATTTATTCTTTAAGATAATGAATAAAATAGACCGTAAAACATACATGCTTATTGCGGTAGCTGCATTAGGCTATTTCGTAGATATTTACGATCTTATTGTATTTAATGTTGTTAAAAATGAAAGCCTAAAAGATTTAGGTTTTTCAGGGGAAGCCTTAAAGAATAATGAAATCTATTTATTCAATTTCCAAATGTCTGGTATGCTTATTGGCGGGTTGTTGTGGGGCATATGGGGTGATAAAAAGGGACGTATATCTGTATTGTTTGGTTCCATTCTTATTTATTCGATGGCAAATATTTTCAATGCTTTTGTTACTTCAATTGATCAGTATGCATTTTGGCGCTTTATTGCTGGTTTAGGGTTGGCGGGAGAATTAGGTGCAGGAATTACTTTGGTAAGCGAAACTATGCATAAAGAAAAACGTGGTTATGGTACGATGATTATTGTAACATTTGGGGCACTCGGTGCAGTTGCTGCATCATTAATTGGGCAACAGTTTGGATGGAAAAGTACTTATATCATTGGAGGGATAATGGGCTTAGCATTATTATTGCTTCGGGCCGGAGCATTTGAAAGTGGTATGTACAAATCATTACAAGAGCAATCCTCAGTTTCAAAAGGCAACTTTTTTATCTTATTTAAAACGCGTGCTAATTTTTTAAAATACCTTTCGTGTATTTTAATTGGGTTGCCAAT
>JBIINH010000059.1:0-12715 GCA_044337585.1 Bacteroidia bacterium | reverse complement strand
CACAATTCTATACCTGAGCATATGCCACCTCTTGTCAGCGTGATTATGCCTGCATACCAGGCTGAATCATATATAGAATCTTCACTCCGGAGTATATTGAATCAAACGTATACGCATATCGAGGTATTCGTTATTGATGATGCTTCAACTGATGGCACGTCCGACATCGTAGAACGTATTTCCGACAATAGGGTACGGCTGATACAAAAAACCGTAAATTCAGGTTATACATCAAGTCTGAATATGGCGTTGGGATTTTGTAATGGCTCGTTTATTGCCCGCATGGATGCCGATGATACAGCACATCCGAACAGGCTAGCAAAACAGGTGGAGTATATGGAAAGCAACCCTGATTGTGTGTTGTGTGGTAGTTACGTACAATTGATACCGGGAAATAAATTGCATACTTATCCTACCCGGCATGATGAAATACTGGAAGAATTATTTTTTAACAACGCCCTGGCACATCCCTCGGTAATGATGCGCAAATCAGTATTGGACACATATTCTCTAAGGTATAACAAAACATTTGAACCTACAGAAGATTATGAACTGTGGTCACAGCTGGCCCTACTGGGGAAAGTACATAATCTGAGTGAAGTTTATCTCAATTATAGGGTACATGACAATCAAGTATCATCATATAAACGCGAACTGCAGCAAAAAAATAAACACCGTGTACGTATGAATATGTTCAGACGTATTGATGAGCAGCTGGATGAACACGATGATATTTTGAAAATGAATTTGATAAGTAAATATGAGAATAAGGAAAAAGTAGTACTTGAGTTGAAAAGAAGGTATGTTCTCATTGATAAGTTGATTAATATAAATACGGAAAAGCAGATATATCCGGAAAAGGTATTTAAGCGTGTGTGTGCGCGACTGAAAAAAGAGTTGATTCAGTCATTAACAGTTAATCATGCACATACTGGTGCTGAACTATTGTTAAAACTGCTGACAATAATACCTAAGTCATACTATAACTTAGGTGTTAAGCACAGCAGTAAATTTTTAATCAGAACAATAAAAAGTGAATTCAATAAATATTAATACAAAATCAAAATTGAATGCTTAAACATAACACCTATAACATTTTATTAACTATTAGTGCCACAACCGTCTGCTTAATAATTGGATTAACCTTCTATACATTCCCAGCAATAGATGATTACTGTATCTGGGAAAAAATTGAAACGCTGGGGTTCTTGGGATATCAAAAACATTTGTATCTTAATTGGAGTGGGCGCTATACATCTAATATACTAATAAGTGTTTCATCCGAAATATTCAAAAATATTACATTATATCGAATAACATTAATTATAAGTTTTATACTAATAATAGTTGCACTTCTTTACATGGGCAGATTGTTTGCAGAAAATACTCGTAAGGAAATCATTTTGTTTTCTCTGGTTTTATTCATTGTCTTATTTGCATGCCAAGCTAAACCATCACAAGGTAGTTATTGGTTTACTGGCGTTTATACGTACACAATCAGTATTATATTTTATATATTTGGACTAACAAGTTATATTAAATATATAAAAAATGGAAGTGAAAGTAATTTATTACTAATGCTTATAAGCTCGGTTATTATTATCGGCTTAAATGAAACTGCGTTGGTTATGTATAATTTTATGGTGGTATATTTAACTATACTATACTTTACAAATAATTACAGTAAAATATTGGGGAATAAAAAATTATTAATTGTGTTACTGGTATTAATAATTAGTTCATTAATTAGTATATTAGCTAAAGGAAATTATGAACGACAAGCCGAATTCGCACATTCTAATATCTCTTTGTTCAGCGGCATTAAGGCCGCAACTTTATATACAGGTAAATTATTGATTTCAAATAGTTTACCTTTAGTAATTTTAACAATTGTATTACTGCTACAAATACGTAAGAACTATACAGGTAATAAGTTAAGCTTATTTATTCTGTTCATAACTGTATTTAGTGCTTTATTGATTTTCATTTCTTACCTTCCCGCTTTACTAGCAACTGGTATATTACCACCTGAACGCGTAACTAATTTACAAACTCAATTCCTCATACTATCATATATTATATTAATATATTTCTTTAGAAATCAAAGTAATTCTGTGTTTTGTAGTACAAGTAAGTTGATAAATGTATTGACACTGATTTGTATTTACTATCACCTAACGACAAATAATTTAAGTACACTTTATACATCATATTTTAATGATAGCTTAAGTAGTTATAAATCTGAACAGAAAAGTAGAATCAAGATTTTAACTGATATAAACAAACCTGATCATGTAATACTTAAACCATTTAGGCACAAACCATATTTACTTTTTGTAGATGATATTAAAGTGGACAGTTCAAACTGGAGAAACTTAAGTTATGCTAAATTTTATTCTATCAAATCAGTAAAATTAAGTAATGAGTAAGTGTAAGTTTTACATAAAATACAATTAACATGAAGGAGAAGGTATCCATCATCATGGCAACATACAACCGTGCCCACCTTATTGGTGACATGCTGGATTCAATACTGAAGCAAGGCTATCCGAACTGGGAATGTATTATTGTAAACGATGGTGGTACTGATAACACAGAAGAAATAGTAGAAAGCTATGTGAAGAAAGATACACGTTTCCGTTACTACCACCGTCCATCATCTTATGCCAAGGGATTGCCCGGCTGTCGGAACTACGGGTTGGATATAGCGACCGGTTTTTATGTCGTTTTTTTTGATGACGATGATAGCGTACATCCCGATTTATTAACCCTATCTGTAAAGGCATTGCATTCAAGCACGTTTGATTTTTGCCAGTACCAAAAGCAGTGGTTTTTTGAGAGTATACCCACGCCTGAAGTTTACACGGAATGTATTGCGCAACAAACACTTACTTATGCCGATCTTACAAAATTGATAACATATACGCATGCGATAGCATCCTGCACGGTACTTTGGAAACGATCCTTTCTTAATGAGAGATTTGATGAGCATTTGCAGTATGCTGAGGAATGGGAATATTACAACAGACTTTTTCTGCAACATTCCACATTTAGCGGATTGGTACTTAGCAATGTTTTGTACTACAATAGAAAGCACCCGAGTTCGAATACGGGTGAATTTTTTAACTTCAGTAAAAAGCGAATGGATTCAAAAAGCCTAGCTTCATACAGATTACTTTGTACGTATCTGCAGCATGTGAAACATCCACATTTACGGGTTATACATCACCTATTAAATATACTTATACGCAACCGATCGAAAGAATTGTATCTGCAATCGTTGAATGCCATACACCTAAAAGGTAGAAAACGACTTTACAAAATGGCAGCGTACACGTTGTATCCGCTTTATTATCCGCTGTACACACTATTCCATAAATTAACGTGATAAATGTAGTTTGTATTTACGGCACCCGTCCCGAGGCTATTAAAATGGCGCCCGTGGTGCAGGCATTGAATGATGAGGGATTAAATGTACAAGTATGTGTTACCGCCCAGCACCGCGAAATGCTGGATCAGGTAAACGCATTTTTTGGCATCACCCCAAATTATGATTTAAATATTATGCAACCTGGGCAATCCTTAAATAGTTTGACAGGTCGCTTATTTATTGCTTTGGATGAAGTGCTTGAGAAAACAAAACCTGATTGGGTGCTGGTACACGGAGATACTACCACATCAGTTGTTGCCAGTTGGGTAGCTTTTCAGCAAGGTATTAAGGTAGCACACGTAGAAGCCGGACTCAGAACAAACAATAAGCACGCTCCATTTCCAGAAGAAATCAACCGTCAAATTACTGCACGCATTGCTGATATTCATTTTGCTCCTACGCTAACTGCAAAACATCATTTAATGAAGGAAAATATTTCTGAAGCACATATTTTAGTGACTGGAAATACTGTGATTGATGCACTACATAGTGGATTGAAAAAAATTTCTAATGGAGCCACTTCTGCAGATTTAACATACTTAAAAAGTATACTCGAACCTAACAAAAGAATAATATTGATTACAGGACATAGAAGAGAAAATTTTGGTGAGGGTTTTGAGCATGTATGTCGGGCTGTAAAAGAATTGGCTCTGCGCTACACCGATGTACAATGGATATATCCTGTTCATCTGAATCCGAATGTACAGGAACCTGTAAAACGTATTTTGGGAGATTTAACAAACGTAAACCTGATTGCACCTATTGATTATCCTGCCTTTATATACCTGATGCAAAAAAGCTACTTCATACTAACTGATTCGGGAGGGGTGCAAGAAGAAGCACCTTCATTGGGTAAGCCCGTGTTGGTGTTGCGCAACACAACTGAAAGACCAGAAGCAGTAGAAGCAGGTACTGTGAAACTGATTGGCACCGATTTTCATAGCATAGTATCTGCTATAAAGATGCTGCTCGATAACCCTGAGGATTATACCCGTATGAGCAAGGCCATTAACCCTTATGGTGATGGTAAGGCGGGTAAACGCATTGCTGCATTTTTCAAAACACAAACACCTTGAAGACAATACTGATTATAACAGACACCATTGATGTGAACGATGGTAGTGGTGCAAAAGCCAATATGGCCATTATTGAAAACCTGGTGGTGGCTGGTTTTAAATTGCATGTGGTACATAACACTATAGGCAGCTGTAAGGCAGATGGCTTCAGTGAGCAAAAAATTCGAATCAGAAAATGGTCGTTACTATATCTGCTCGCCACTATGATGCGTTTATTGTACCGTTATACTAAATATGACCTTCAAAAACAGATAGAACCACTGTTTGGATTTTCTTTTGAATTTTTCAGTACAAGTGCAGCCTATACTCGAACTATAAAATCTCTAAACAAAAGCTATGATCTTAACATCACACTGAGCAAAGGAGCCAGCTTTCGACCACATTATGCTATGCTAAGTTGTGAGTCATTACACCACAAATGGCTGGCTTATATTCACGATCCCTATCCTATGCATTATTATCCGCGACCCTATAATTGGGTGCAACCCGGTAACAAACAAAAGGAACATTTTTTTGCACTGCTATCACAACTTGCGAAATGGATTGCCTTTCCAAGTCAATTACTCAAGGAATGGATGAGCTCTTATTTCCCGTCTATGGAACAAAAGAGCATAATCATACCTCATCAGATAAGTGCATACAAACCCGAATCATTTGATACAAGTACATACTGGAACAATCATGACTTTAATATCCTTCATGCAGGAAATTTGATGAAGCAACGCCCTGCAAATGGGTTGATTGAAGGCTTTAAATTGTTTTTGCAACAACATCCGCAAGCAAAACAACATGCAAAACTAAATCTGATAGGATCGGCAGATTATCATTCTAAAGCAATAGAACAATTAGCTCGGGAAATTCCTCAACTTCGGATTTATCTGCAGGGGCTTCCTTATCATAAGGCTTATGCCTTACAACAACAAGCATCTGTTAATGTGATACTTGAATCAAAATCTGAAATCAGTCCGTTTCTACCCGGCAAATTTCCTCATTGTATAGAGTCGAATAAACCCCTATTATTACTTGCTCCCTACTATGCCGAAACACGCAGACTACTTGGCGAAGATTATCCGTATTGGTGCGAGAATGGGGATTCAGAAAAAATTGCAGCGTGCTTAGGTAAGCTATACGTGCAATGGATATCAGGAGAAACGTCAACACTAAATCGCCCTGATTTATTGCGCTACATGGGTGCTGTATACTTGTGTGAAATCATAAACAAATTACCTGCATGAAGCTCCTCACCTTACACATTTCCACGCGCAATCGGTTAGAAGATCTAAAGATTTCTCTGATAAAAAATTTGACCTTCATAACAGACGAGCGCGTACATACCATCATCTGTGTGGATGGAAGTGAGGATGAAACGTATGGATACCTAAAGAATAATTTTCCGAATGTTGATATAATATTCAATCATAAAAGTGAAGGATATATCAAATGCCGAAACCGAATGATGTCGCTAACCAAAACACCTTACGTAGTATCACTCGATGATGATGCTCATTTTCTAAGCGATAATAATGTGGACAGCATCCTGAATTATTTTTCATTGCATTCCGGCTGCGCTGTAATCGCCTTTCGGATTTATTGGGGAAAGAATGAGATGCAGTTTGTAAAAGATGATGAGTACCCGCAACGTGTAAGGGGATTTGTGGGCTGCGGGCATGCGTGGCGTATGGAGCACTGGAAACGCATACGTCCCTATCCTGAATGGTTTGTATTTTATGGAGAAGAAGAATTTGCAGGGTATGAACTATTTAAACAGCGATTTGAAATACATTATGTACCTAAGATTTTCATTCAGCATCGCGTGGATATCAATTCACGTAAAAAAGATACCGATTACCTGACACGAAACAGAAGGGCAATTAGAGCAGGTTGGTATTTATGGCTGATATTTGTTCCTTTACAGTATATACCAAGATATTGGATGTATAGCATATACATACAAGTCAAACAAAAAGTACTAAAAGGAAACCCTATTATATTAATCGCTATGTTGATAGCATTTATTGATATTTTAATAAACACAAAAAAATTAATCAGTATGAAAAATCGACTTACTAAAGAAGAATACTTAACTTATAAAAGGCTCGTCTCACAGAAAATTTACTGGAAACCATGAACGAAATAATTGTACGTATAGACAGATATTTTAAATATCCTGATATTATGCAACAAACATCTTCCAGTGAAGGTATATGGGGAAATATAAAGTTTACAGAGGAAAAAATTCCTGTATGCGATTATCTGGTTATTCTGGATTATCCCGGAGAGGATATTATAGTTAACGTAAATCCTGACAATATCATTCATATCTGTTTAGAGCCACCAAATGCGATGTCGGGTTACAGGCAGTATGCCAATAAAAAAGTGAGTCAAATCATTAATCAGATATATACGGGTCGAAAAAGTGTTCAAGCTCATGGCGCACTTCCATGGCATATAAATAAATCGTATGACTTTCTAACACGATTAAATGCTAACGACCTGATTAAATACAATAAAATTGGATGGATAACAAGCAATCAACGAAGTACAAGAGGTCATATAAAACGTATGCAATTTCTTGAAAATATAAAAGATATTGATGAGGTTGATATACGAGGTAGAGGTTTTAAGCCCATTACTGATAAATGGGAATTATTAAGTGCCTGTAAGTACGGCATTGCTTATGAAAACTATAATAGTCCTTATTATTGGACTGAAAAAATTGTTGATTGTTATTTGAGTTATGCTATGCCTGTGTATATAGGGAGTAAATCTATTTCAAATTTCTTCCCTCCTGAATCATACATCCAAATTAATCCAGAATCCGATGATATCATTGATCAAATTAAAGAAATTATCGCTTCGGCCAAATGGGATAAAAATATGGAAGCTATTTCTTATGCTCGTAATTTAATATTAAACAAATACCAATTGTTTCCTTTCTTATCTCACCTAATAGAGAACGAGCAGAGTAAAAATGGTGTTCTGAAAAAAAATATCAAAACTAATGTGTCGATTAAGGGTGGTGACCTTTATTTTGATAATTATCCGTTACACTATCGGCTTAAAAAAGTATTTGAGCGTTTAAATCGTAAACTAAGGAACAGGCTATAGATACTGTAACAAATATTAGCACATTTCCTATATTTTATTAGCTCCATTTGTATATAATACTATAACTATTATACCCTACATAGCAATCCAAATAAAGTAATAAATTAAACTATGTCAATAATTAAAACAATCTTTAAGCATCTAATAACAAAAAATAAAATAATTGTTAAGCTAAATAATTCTAAAAATGCTAAATCTATAACAGATGGTAAAGCATCCATTAACAAAATTTTTATCGCAAAATATTTGCCAGATTTCCCAGTTATTATTGATGCAGGGGCTCATTACGGATATGATTCTATGGAATTTAGTATTCTGTTGAAAAATGCTCGTATATACTCGTTTGAACCAATACCCGAGGTCTATAAAATATTACAAAAAAAAACAAGATGGTATAAAAACATTAAATGTATGCCATATGGATTGTCAGATGTTAGTGGTAATGCTTTAATGCATGTTAGTTCAGGAGGATCAGATGGGTCAAGCTCAATACTACAACCAAAATCGCACCTTAATGATCATCCTGAAATTAAGTTTGAAAAAACAATTACTGTTAATACGATTACATTAAAAGATTTTTTTGAATCTCAATCATTAAAAAAAGTTGATTTATTATGGTTAGATTTACAAGGCTATGAATTACCAGTTTTAAAAGCATCAGATTCTATACTCGAAAATGTTAAAGCAATACACATAGAAGTAAGTACTAAAGAAACTTATGAGGGGGTAGCAACTTATAAAGAAATCAGGAAGTGGTTGGAATCTAAAAAGTTTGAGGTAATTGTAGAAGCAATCCCGGTTGGTTGGGATATGGGTAATGTACTATTTATAAAAAAAAATGAGTAAGATAATCGGTATAGTCATCACGGACGGTGTAGGCTTTCGTAATTTTATCTTCAGCGATTTTCCGCAAGCGATTCTGAAAAAGTTTGACAAAGCAGTGATTTATTCCTGCTTACCTAAGTCTGCATATCCTGCATGCATAGCTGAACAATTTACCATCGTAGAACTGTTTGTTTTCAGAGAAGGTATGCTTACCGGATTTTTACGTAAAATAAAAGAGCTGGCTCACTTACGAAACCATAGTAACAACAATTTTGGCATTTATGATAATTACTTATCTAATATCAACAAACGCTTTACCAAAAAAGGGATTATATCGCGTCTGGCGTTCTTACTGGCAGAATATTTTCACGATGAAAACTGGATCTTGTATTGGACAAAATTGCAAATGCGTAGTATTCGAAATCACCACATCACGCAATCCTATTTGAATTTATTGAAACAATACAATCCGGACTTACTTTTTTTTACGCATCAACGTCCGCCATTTATAGCTCCTATGATTGAAGCAGCTTGTCAGGCAAACATACCTACCGCAGCATTTATCTTCAGCTGGGATAACTTAGCTTCGAAAGGCAGAATGGCAGGCAATTTCAAGCATTATCTGGTGTGGAGTGAATTGATGAAAACTGAATTGTTGCATTTTTATCCATCGGTAACGGATGAACAAATACATGTAGTAGGTACGCCTCAATTTGAGCCGTATGTAATGGAGAAATATAAAACGGATAAAAATGATTTCATTTCCCGTTTTCAAGTTGAGCCAAATAAACCCATATTGTGTTTTAGTTGTGGAGATATATCAACTAGTAAAAACGATGAAATGTATATTGAAACTATTGCAGAAGCAATTATTGATCATTCTATTGATGCAGAAGTAAACCTTATCGTAAGAACCTCACCTGCTGAAGCTCCTAATCGCTTTTTTGCAATAGCGGAAAAATATCCTTTCATCAAATGGAATTATCCGGATTGGATCTATGCCCGTGATGGTCATCCTGAACCATGGACCCAACGTATCCCCACCGAGCAGGATGTGAAGGATTTGCGTGCATTATTGGAATATTGTGATGTGAATATCAATATGTGTTCCACCATGAGTTTAGATTTTATGCAATTCAACAAACCGGTTATTAATCCGGTATTTGGAAATGGCACCAATGGTCTGTATGATGACCAACGTTTTTTAAAATATGCCCATTACAAACGAGTTGCCGAATCAGGGGCCGTAACGATAGTAAAACATAAGGAAGCACTCATTACTGCTATAAATAATGCACTATTACATCCACATCAATCATCAGAACAACAGGGACAATTGATTAATATGTATATTGGAAGAGAACTAAAAGAATGCAGTCAATCATTAATTGAAACACTATCAAGTTGCTTAGACAAATAAATTACATGACATCAGCTTATAAATATATTCCGGCACTCACAGGCCTTCGAGCTGTAGCTGCTTATATGGTATTTATACATCATTACATACCAGCATACAAGGAAGAGCTCAATTCAGTTGTATATGGTATATTGAACGAGATGCATGTTGGTGTCACAATTTTTTTTGTGCTCAGTGGGTTTCTTATTGCGAATAAATATTTATTTGTATCCGAAGCAAATTACATCAATTATTTCGTTAAGAGATTTGCTAGAATATATCCAGTATACATCCTATTGACATTATTAACTTTGGCATTAAAATATGGCGCCTATACAATACCAAATGACATCTTAATCACTAATCTTACTTTGATAAAAGGATACTTTAAAGAATTTAAGTTTTCAGGTATCGCTCAAACATGGTCGCTAACAGTTGAAGAAACTTTTTATTTGTTGGTACCATTCTCCTTTGTACTTATTCGCAGGAATAGTAATTATTTAATTTTGATTCCTGCAATTACTTTAGCAATTGGGGTAACTTTAGTTTTATCAATTGGTAAATTAGACTATCATGGTTTATTTAAATCATTTAATCATCTGTTCAACTATACCTATTTCGGAAGAGTTATCGAGTTTTTTACAGGGATAGGTTTATATTACTTTATGAATAGAAACAGGATACCTTCTATATCTATTTCTTACACATTGCTTGGTGTAGGAATCATCATCCTTTCTTTGGCAGGAATATATTTATTCAAAAATGACAACGTAAATTATGGTATCCATACAATAGGTGGTATGTTAATTAATAATATCATTTTACCAATTTTCGGTATATCAGTATTATTTATCGGATTAATCAGAGAGTCAACTTTCTTAAGTAAAATCCTAGCAACAAAAACATTTGAAATACTCGGAAAAGCTTCATATATATTCTATCTGATACATATGGGTGTGTTAACAGATGTAATTATGAATTTTCTAAATAGTGAAACAACAAACATTGCACTTACCTTTTTTACAATCAATGTGGTTTCGATTTTACTCTACTATTCAATAGAAAAACCGACCAACCAAATTTTACTCAAATTAATGCTTATAAAGAAATAGTAGGCTTCAAGCATTAATATAATTAGCACGTTAAGTTTTGTATTTGGTAAAGAAAACAGTTGGGAAACAGCGACCGTCTAAATCCAATTTGCTTTAGTAAGGTAAAACGGCAAAAAAAATAGTTATGAAATCCATCGCCATATTATGTAATTACCGCTTAGAGCCTAATCGTGTTGGTGGTATGGATTACTTTTTCTGGGAATTTGATACCGCTTGTAAAGAGGCTGGTCATCAAATAACCTGGTTTTTTCCTAATGCAGCCAATCATGGTAAATATCCGGGAATGGACATTATAGCTGCAGGAAACAATAGTATAGTAGAATGCTTCCTGAAAACAATATCAGCCACCTCAAAAAACTACGATACAATAGTTACGCATTTTCTGGAGCTGTGCACCCCGTTTTATAAAACAGTTAAGCAGAAAACAGGTGCCCGTATCATTGCAGTAGATCATAACCCCAGACCAAGTGTTGGTTATTCATTAAAAAAAAGACTAAAAAAACAGATATACAGCTGTTTATATTCCCACTTTACCGATTTATTTATTGCGGTATCAGAACAAACGTTATCTGACTTACTGAACGATTTTAGATGTATTAAACGCACACAAACAAAAGTTATTTTCAATGGTCTACCTGTCAATAAGATAAAAACAAGAATTAGGAATAATACTAGTACAATAAAGTTTATGGTGAGTAGTCATTTAAGACCTGATAAAGGTTTAAAAGATCTAATAACTGCATACAACAACTTAACCACTGAAGCTAAAAATAAGGCGACTATTGATATATATGGTGATGGCCCGGAAAGGGAAGAATTAATGCAATTGATTTATGATTATAAAATAGAACCATATATCAGTTTAAAAGGCAGCACAAAAGATATTCACGAAAAATATGCTGAATATGATTTTCTGATACACCCTTCGCATGCAGAAACCTTTTGTTATGCTGTGGTAGAAGCATTACTAGCAAATTTACCGGTTATTACGACACATTATGCGGGTAATATTCTAAACTTGGTCGAATCTAACAGAAATGGATTTTTGTATCCAATAGGAGATATACATCGACTAACTTCAATAATACAAAAAGTGATTGAAGAACAAATTAAGTTAAGTATTGATAGTAGAGCTAGCTATGCTAAGTTGTTTTCAACAGAACGGATGGTAGCTGAATATATAAGTACGCTATAATGCACATCGCCTTTCTTACACCTGAATATCCGGGACCTAAAACAGGTCACTCAGGCGGATTGGGAACTAGCATCAAAAACTTGGCAACAGCACTGGTGCAGGTAGGTATAAATGTATCCGTATTTGTTTATGGCCAAAGTCAGGATGAAGTCATAAATGAAAATGGTATCCGTTTATACCGTATTAAAAACAAACAGTTCAAAGGCTTAAGCTGGTGGCTTACCCGTAAAAAGATTGAACACCTCATCAATGGAGCCATACGTAATCAAAAAATTAATATATTGGAGGTGGCCGACTGGACCGGCATCAGTGCGTGGATGAAAATAGATTGTCCGGTTGTGATGCGATTGAATGGCAGTGATACCTATTTCTGTTCAATAGAAAATAGACAGGTAAAGTGGTGGAATAAATTGCATGAAAAAAAAGCATATCAGCAAGCAAATGCGATTTTAGCAGTAAGTGATTTTGTTGGACATAAAACCAATGATATTTTCGAATTGAACCGAAACTATGCAGTTATTCCCAATAGTATTGATGCGAATAGATTTCAATCATATAAAGAAGAAAACA
>JBIINH010000058.1:0-12778 GCA_044337585.1 Bacteroidia bacterium | reverse complement strand
CGATTAGTATATATCTAAACTGACTCATCAATTTAGTTTGCAGATTCGAATCTAATATCGGTTCTTGGAAGTTGCCTTCTTAATTCCTCCACTTCGGCAAGTGGAATATTGTTGCCAATTAAAACGAGTAATTTAAGCTGTTGTAATTTGTAAATTGAGCTTGGAATGTGGCTAATGCTATTATTACTCAGGATTAAGTTTTCAAGGGAGGTCATTTTTTCAAAGCAATCGGGCAATCCCTGTAGCCGATTGTTTGCTATGTACAAGGATTTGACTTTGATTAATTCTCCCAAACTTACCGGCAGTTCTTCCAATTGGTTATTGTCAAGAATGAGTGTTTCTAAATTTTTCAAACTTCCTATTTCATCGGGCAAGGCTGTAATTTCATTATTTGAAATATTCAGAAACATTAATTTTTGAAGTTTATTAATGGAAGTTGGAATTCGAATGATCTTATTCTGTTCTAAATTGAGGGAATGCAAGGAGGCCATTTCTACTATGCTTGAATCAACGTAGTAAAAGCTGTTATATGACAATTCAAGTATTTGTAGTTTTTTTAGTTTTCCAAAGTTATTTGGCAAATCATATAGTTTATTCTTTTTCAATTGAAGGGTATGCAACGATTTTAAATTTCCCATTGCAGCAGGCAAGGTGTTTATTTGGTTTTGATCCAATACAATTTCTTGTAACTTTTGTAAATCACCAATAGCAGTAGGAAGGGTGGTCATTTTATTTTTCATCAGGTTAATAAATACCACATTTTTAAATAGGCCAATTGAGTCATTCAGGGATGTGATTCCTTGTCCGCGTAAGTTGAGCAGTTTTACTTTATCTTTTTCTTTTAAAGCCTCACTCAAATTATAGTATACTTTTTCGGGTGGCTGTTTTTTATTCTGCGCATAAACATTTACTGCTAAAAGACTAAGGATGAGGAATGATGTTCTTTTCATATGATATGAATTAAAAAGCACCCCTGCTTTTGCAGGGATGCTTTCAAGTAGAGAAGAATATAATTTACTTATTTGATTAGTTTGCCGGTAAATGTTTCGCCTTGTGCTTTTATCGTTACAAAGTATACGCCATTTTCCAATTCGGTTGTGTTTACTTTTACAGTATTGATACCTTCTTTTGCATTAACGGTATTAGTTGAAACAGTTCTTCCATTGATATCTGATACCACAACTTCAACTGATGAAGGAGCAGCAAGATTTAAGTTCACATTTAATTCATTAGTGAACGGATTTGGATAGATGCTGTTTATGTTCAACGCATTTTCGGTAGTTAAGTTGATAGTGCGTATTGCTGAATAAGCATATTTGCCATCAAAATCAACTTGCTTGATGCGGTAGTAATATAAAGCAGGTGCAAGGTTAGCATCAATTGAAGCATACACTTGTAATGACTGGCTGTTTCCGTTCTTACTTGTTACTTGGTCTACTTTTTCAAAATTGCTTCCATCAATTGATCTTTCGATTTCAAAGTATGCATTGTTTAATTCAGAAGCTGTTTCCCAATTTACAATTACATCTGCCTTGCCCGAGCGCTCAAGGTAAAATTTACCGAACTCGACCGGAACCGCTGCTAAGCTTCCAAGGAAATTTTTCTTTGCAATTACTACTGTATTGCTTTGGTTGAATACAATTGGTATGCCAGCTGCGTCTGTTGCTATTGCTGTGTTTGTGCCAGAAGCTCCCATTATTGATAGGAATCCTTGACGGTAATCTGGTGTAAAAGTAAGACCACTTGATTCGCTACCTGAAGGAGTTGTCGCAAAAATGTCAACTTTAGGAGAAGCAGGAGTATGGTCAGGGCGTATAACCCAGATATGACCATTGCCACCATCTTGCTGTGCCCATAGGTTTCCTAAATTATCGAAAACAAGGTTATCAATTCCTGAACCCCAGTTAGCAGATTGTGATCCGCCACCTTCTATATTCATGGTATAATTTACAGATGAATTTCCTACATAGTTTTCAAAGTTTGAAACTGTCATTCCGTTATCTTGAAAACGATAGATAATACCATTACCTTTTGAAGTAAAATATACCATTCCGTTAAGTGGATTGATTTCCACATCTTCTGGTCCGTTGAAGTTAGTTCCTCCTAGGCCTCCGGCAAGTGAATTTGTTGTATTGCGTTGTGCTTGTGTACTGTTTGGAACCATTATCCATTGTCCTGTAGTTCCTGTTGTGCCATTACGTTGCAATACATATAGCAATCCTGAATCTAAGCGTGTTTTTTGGAAAGCTATAAATTTGTAAACACATGATGTTCCACCGTCTTCAGCATAGTAAGCAGTTAAGCTATCATTAGCTACAGCGATATTTTCATGACTCATACGTCCCATAGCCCAAAGCTTATCAGGTATTCCATCGCCATTGTAATCTCTTGCCTGACGTGTCCAAGGGTTGTACTCTACTTGCCAGCCAACATCCTGGAATCCATCTGCGTTTACATCACCTGTATTAAATGATTCTTCTGAAGTAATGATGGTTCCCCATGGTGTAACTCCTCCTGAACAATTTCGGGTTGATTGAACGAGTGCTGGATGTGAAAGATTTACTTTACCCGAAGAATCACGCATCCATGTTCCGGTAGAATCATTAAAACGAATATAGAATACGCTTACACCACCTGGAGTATTCTCTTCATTTACGCCCACAGCACCACGCTTGTTGCTACCTTGCCACGATGCAAATCCTGTAAAGTCAAGATTACCGCCAACAGTTCCTCCCAATGTATGCGTTTGACCCTGACGGCCAATTTGCTGAAATCTGTGGTCTACCGGAATTTTTAAGATTTGATTTCTTGCTTGGTTTACACTGGTAAAACAGCCAATATGCAATGAATCAGCACATGGATTAAATGGAGTAGGAGTAGGGTAAATCCAGATGTTTGCAGAATCTCTGAATATACCTGTACTATCGGTAATTCTGATCCAGCTTACTGAGTTATTAATATTTGGAACAGCCCAAACAAAAGGCTTGTCTGAAGCCAAACGATTTGTAGCCAATGGCGTCCATGTTGCTCTATTGTTTGTTGAGAGTTCAATATTTATCCTATTTACCGAAGGAATATTGTACCAGTTGATATTAAAGTTTTGACCGGCTGAAATACTTTGTCCGTTTGTTGGAGCAATAAAATTAACCCTACGTGGGTCTTCTTTTACTTCCATTTCAAATGTTAAGTCTGAGCTTGTTCCATCGCGCTGATGCACTTCAACTGCAATGGTGTTTATACCATTTACAAATACCGATTTTGGAATGTAAAAGTCATTATATTGGCGTTCAGATGCACCATCCACAGTAACTGTTGACCATGTGAGGTAATTTATTACACCCGTATCAGGCATATTTGTTTGGAAAACTTTATTTCCGTTTACATAAACAATAGCTCCATCATCACGCATGATGCTGAAGATAATGGTATCAGTTAATGCTGCTACAGAAGGAATATTTACTTTTTTACGGAAATAATAAGTTATGTATTTGTTGCTTGAGCTAGGCCCAAAGCTTAATACAGTTGCAGATGGATCGCCATATCCCAATATTCCGGGACCGTAAGCCCAACGACCATCAAAGAAACCAGGAAAACGCCATGCTGAGTCTTGATCAGTTCCATTATCAAGGTATGACCACTCAGAAAGTTTTTGTACCGGAAAGTTAATAACCGGCATCGCTACACGCTGACCAAGTAATTCTAAGTCGAAACCCATATCGCTTGAATTTGCAGCGCTCTGGTGTATTTCTACTGCAATCACATTTCGGCCATTAACCAAGGTGTTAGGTACACGAATTTCGAAATAGGTGTTTTCATCAGTACCGCCTACTGTAGCAGATGCAAGTGTGGTATTGGTAATAGTACCTGTAGGCATATTCATGCGAAATGCTTCAGCACCGTTGATGTAAACAACAGCACCATCATCTCTAAGTACTCTAAATATTAAAGTATCAAAAGCACTTGTATTACTAACGTTTATTGTGCTACGGAAATAAGTAGTTATAAATTTGTTGTTGCTATCAGGTCCAAATGAAACTACTGTAGTTGAAGGATCTCCGTATCCGAATTTCCCAACTTTGAAAGCCCATGCAGAATCATTGAATGTGCTGTCTTTCCAAGTTGTTCCTGGGAATACACCATTATCTAGAAACTTCCATATGCTATTTTTTGCAATTGGCAATATACCTGGGGTATATGTATTCTGTGTGTAAAAAACAGTTAATTCAGCAGCTCCACTTGAAGAACCATTAAAAGAACGGGCATTGCGCACTCCGGTTCCGTTCATCAAAATTGTAATAGGATTTCCTGTATTCCATGCTCCTTGATTAATTATACTTTGAACGATTTGTTTCAAGTTAGGAGTTCTTTGATTTATTGTTTTAGCATTAGCACTTGAAGTACCCCAGCTGGAGTGGGTTGAGCCCGGCCAAACAATAGAATCTGATGTTTTGGATCTGCTGCTGATATTGAATGCAGTAGTTGTAAACGTACCTGAATTTCCTGTCAATTCTCCACGAATAATTGCATTACCATTTACAGGATTCTTATCACCCACATTGGTAAATTGGATAAATGCACTGTCAATAACAGCTCCTTTTGGAATGTTCAAATTAGTAAAACGAATACCAATCCATTGTGTACGTGTACCATCAGTCATGATTTCTAAATCGGAACTGGTAAGATCCATAGAACCAGTATTAGAGCTGACACCTTCTTCGGCATCATCATTTCCGTTGTTCACCTTGCTGAAAACGGAAGAAGTAACTTGCGCTGAAACCTGATTGGTCAAGGAAGTCAGGGTTAATAGCGAAAACGTAATTAGGGAAAGTTTTTTCATTTGCGTGTAGTTTGATTTACCTGCCAAAATTCATTTCGCATTGTTATCAAATCTTCACCACGGTTTTATGTTAACTAACCTTTCATATTAACTTGATGTAACTTATGTATTAATTGCAAAAGTCTCAAAAGTGTAACTACCTTATTTTAAAATGTGTTGAAAGTGGTTTAAACAAAATTCAGATTTCAACATTAATTTTTTGCTTGTCATAAAATGATAAAAATGCTTTCTCAGATTTGGTATGACACATCAATCAATGGCAAATTTCCTTAAGTTTTTCCAGCTTAAGAATGCACTTGTAAAAGTTAACAATGCGCCACACAAAAATGCCATACCCGGGAAGTAAATGGGTGCATTATCGCTACTAAATGTTGCAAACAAATTATTCATTAATAATGGACCAATAACACTGGTAACACTCATTAAACTCGTGAGTGCACCCTGTAGTTCTCCTTGTTCATTACCAGGTACCTGTGTGGATATAATACCTTGCAATGCAGGACCGGCAATGCCTCCCAAGCAATAAGGAATGCAAAAAGCATACATCATCCAGCTTTGGTTGGCAAAAGCAAACAAGCTTAAACCAATGCCGTACAATGCAATACCAAAGTATACGGATCTTTTTTTACCTATTTTAGGAATAATCAACCGAATAAGTCCACCTTGAACCAAAGCAACCAAAAAACCTACAAAACCAAGTGAGTAACCAACTTCCTTCTCTGTCCAATTGAATTGAAACATGGTATAAAATCCCCAATTACTTTGCACTGCATGGGCAGCAATGTAAATTAGTATGAGCGAAGCAATTAAACCGGATACTACCGGGTATTTATTGAGTTGAATAAGTGAGCCAATAGGATTTGCTCGTTTCCATTCAAATTTCCTGCGATTTTCCTTAGGAAGTGATTCAGGCAGGATAAAAAATCCGTATAGAAAATTGAGTAAGCTAAAACATGCAGCAACATAAAAAGGCATTCTTGCACCACCCCAATCTGCCGAGAGTCCACCTATGACTGGTCCAATAATAAATCCAAGTCCAAATGCTGCACCCACCATTCCAAAATTTTGTGCTCTTTTTTCTGGTGTACTTATATCAGCTATGTATGCAGTAGCTGTGGTGAAACTGGCTCCAAATATTCCAGCTACAATTCTGCCTGCAAATAGCCATGCTATGGTGGGTGCAATTGCATGTAAAAGATAGTCAAGGCCAAGTCCAAATAAAGAAAGCAATAGAACAGGCCTACGCCCATATTTGTCGCTTAGGTTTCCAATGATTGGAGAAAAAATAAATTGCATGACTGCATAACTAAATAGTAACCAGCCTCCATATCTGGATGCCTCACTTATACCGACCCCGGCTAGTTCGCTAACCAGTGAAGGCACAACAGGTATAATGATTCCTATGCCAATCACATCTATCAACAATGTGATGAATATAAAGATGATGGCTTTGTTGTTTTTCATATCAGGTATTTCAAGTGTGCGAATGTATTTTTATTTTAGAACTATATTGCACCCCAATATGTACCGGATTATTTTTTCTATTTTTTGTCTATTGAGTATCACAAAGTCTGTTGCCCAATTTCCACCACAAGTGGGAAATATTGGTTCTACAGCGATTCATCGTGATAGCAATATCATTAAAGCATGGGCGGTTTCATGCACCATTCAAAGGGGTTGGCAACATGCTGGGGATACTTCATTGGGTAAGGCTACGGTTGGTGATGAAACTACAGTAGCCGGTGCGGCCGGAAATGGTGTAGTAAGTTTAGGTGATGGAGGAACTGCGCTCATTACATTTACCAATCCCATAAAAAATGATGCCGGTGCTGATTTTGTGGTATTTGAAAATGGCTTTATCGATCAATCACTTGATACCGGAACTGCATATCTTGAATTGGCATTTGTTGAAGTCAGTTCGGATGGGATTCATTTCTTTAGGTTCCCTTCTGTTTCGCTAACTGATACTTTATTACAAACAGATGCGTTCGGTGGACTTGTTGCCCGTAGCTTAAACAACTTGGCCGGAAAATACATTGCACCATTTGGAACACCATTCGACCTTGATGAATTACCTGATACAATAGATTTAGATAAACATGCCATTACGCATGTTAAACTTATTGATGTGGTTGGGAGTATGAATGACTCATTTGCAATGCGTGATAGTTATAGAAATAAAATTAATGACCCTTGGCCAACACCTTTTCCCGCTTCAGGCTTTGACTTGGATGCCATTGGGGTCATACATCGTAACCTGAGTATTGGAATGGCTGAAAGCAATGTGAGTCGACATATAACTTGTTATCCTAATCCGGTCAGTGTGAATCAACCTGTTATATTTTCAATACAGAAAAATGAAGGGATGCAAATTAGGGTATTTGACATATTGGGTAAAATTTGTGATGTAGATATTTCAGATACACGTCAAGAGCCGATACAAATACGTTTTCAGAAACAGGGAATTTATTTTGTAGAATTGAGGCAGGAGAAAGATGTGCTGCATTCACGTGTACAAGTAGTATATTAAATAAGGGTATGATTTATTTAGCTATATTGCAGCCAATACTTTCTTAGTATATATAGTTAATTTAATTACGATTATTCTTTACAACAGACATGTCATTTTCTCAATTTAACTTCAACCAAACACTATTAGATGGTTTAGATGCAATGGGTTTTGAAACGCCCACACCTATACAACACCAAGCCATTCCTGTAATTTTATCCGGTAAAGATTTAATAGCCTGTGCACAAACTGGAACAGGAAAAACTGCTGCCTATTTATTGCCAGTTATGCATAAAATTACCGAGCAGGGTCATGGAAAAATAAATACGCTTATCATTTCTCCTACAAGGGAGCTGGCTCAGCAAATTGACCAACAAGTAGAGGGTTTCGCTTATTTTACGGGCATAAGCTCGATTCCTGTTTATGGCGGGGGAGATGGAAATATTTTTGCACAGCAACTCAAAGCAATGCGCGAAGGTGCTGATATTATAATTGCAACACCCGGTAGGTTAATGGCTTTACTTACTTCATCTGGCTCTGTTGATATGAGCAGTATTCAGCATTTGATATTAGATGAAGCAGACCGAATGCTTGATATGGGTTTTTATGATGACATTGTTCGCATCATTTCTTATTTGCCGGCCCAAAGGCAAACCTTATTGTTTTCGGCAACCATGCCACCTAAAATACGGCAATTGGCCAATAAAATTTTGAATGAACCTGAGCAAATAAATATTGCTATAAGCAAACCCGCAGAGGGTATTTTGCAACAAGCCTACATGGCATACGATACCCAAAAAGTGGCTTTGCTTAAGCATATACTTACCGAAAAAGAACACAATAGCGTAATAGTTTTTGCGGGTACTAAAGAAAAAGTGAAAGAACTCGACCGAGAGTTGAAACGATCAGGTTTAACCATTAGGGCATTCCACAGTGATTTAGAACAATTGGAACGTGAAGCTTTGATGCGTGATTTTAGAAGCCGTAAGGTGCAAATATTAATTGGTACGGATATTCTTTCACGTGGTATTGATGTTGATGGAATTAGCCTTGTGGTAAACTTTGATGTACCACCAGACCCTGAAGATTATATCCACCGCATAGGCCGCACAGCACGTGCCGAAAGCACCGGTACGGCCATCACATTTATCAATCCCCGCGACCAACGCAGGTTTTTTGAAATAGAGAGTCTTATTGGCAAGGATATTCCCAAATTGGAATTGCCAAAGGAATTAGGTGAAGCTCCTAAGTACACTCCTGAAAGTTTAAGAAATACAAGAGGCGAAAAAAAGTCCTTTGTGAAACGCAATTTCAAAAAGGGATCCGGCTCACATCGAAAACCGCATACCGATGGCAAAACCGGAAGTGGTGAGGCTAAAGCATAATCTTTGGTTTCTCATATTATTGAGAAGTTTTAACTGTTTTTATTGTTAATCCGTATTCCTTCAGGAGTGTAGTCAGTTGGTAAATAATGTTTGGGAATAGTAGTGTGGCTCCCGTCTCGATGTGCTTGGTAATGCGGTGACATAATTTCCATTCCTCTTTCATTAAACACATCTTGAATATGTTGATGCAAATCGGAATACAGTTGCTCCATTCTTTTTGCAACTTTGGTGTATCCGTTCACCTGATATTCTACATAAAAATCATTTAAAGCACGTTGCAAAACATATGGTTCAGGGGAGCTTTCAATTCCCTGGGTTCGTTTTGCAGCCTCTATCATGGCACTGTGTATCTCTTTCCATGGCGTATCATACCCAATGGTTATTGACGTATGTACAATAACACCTTCTTTTTCCTTTTGTGCTGAGAAATTGATTACCGAATTGGATAAAACCGTTGAGTTTGGTACAGTAATTTCTTCTTGTTTTGGTGTAAGCAATCGGGTATTGAGCATTGATTTTTCAATCACATCGCCTGTTATATCTCCAATTTTTATACGGTCGCCCAATTTGAATGGCCGCATGTAGGTAAGCACTATACCTGCAATGATATTGGTGATTGCTGATGATGAACCCAATGAAAGCATTAGTCCTAGAAATACGGATATCCCTTGAAAAGCAGGACTGTTGGAGCCAGGTAGGTAAGGGAAAATCATGATTACAAAAAACACATACAATATAAAACGTAAGAGGTTAAATGTGGTACTTGCCCATTCTGCATAAAATCCAGGAATGTGTATTTTACTGGCTTTTATTTCATTGGCAAAAAACCTAAGTAAATTAATAAGGGTATTAGTAACAATCCAAATAATGGCAATGGTAAATACATTAGGCAAATACATTAGAATGGCTTTTGCCATATCTTTTGCAGGTGAAATAATCCAATTGATTAATTTTTGGGTTACAATTTGTGTTTCAGGAAAAATATTGAAAATAAATGGTAATGAAAATGAAACAATGATAAAAAGAACAACCCATCGTAATACATTTAAAAGCTTTTGTATGATAAACAATTGCCGCCCAACACTAAGAAAGTTAAATCGTGTCATAGACCAGCTGTTAATTTTTCGCTTGGCCCAATTCCTTAGTTTCTTAAAAAACCATCCTGTAATTTTTATTAAAAAGTAAAGAATAAATAAAACCAATAGCAAACTAAATAGGCGTTCTATTAAAAGCTCAGGTCTGTGCTGTTCCCTTTGTTTTTCAATGATAGAAATGAGTCTTGCACAAACAGTTTTCGCATAGTCATTACGATTGATTGAATCAGGTACGTCAAAATCAAATACAGCAAATACCGGAAAATCTTGACCATACCATATGCCTGTGAATGTATTATCTTCAACTAAATAAATTGAATCGGATTGAAAATTTGTTTTTTCGTAAAGGATATTAATGTTTCTACTGATATGCTTTGCTCGGTCTTCGGGCCTTGTTGCACCAAAACTATTTGTAAATATAAACACCGTATCTTCATATAATTTCACCACACATGCTGCACTTGTATCAGCATGGCTTGAATGATAAATCGAAACAAAAAGTAATAAGAGGATGATGGGCAGTTTTTTTATCATGAATTAGTTAATATTTTTTTCAATATATGCTTCTTTGTTGGTAGAAATGATTTTTACATCACACATTCCTTTGTTTAGCGATTCCAATTTTATGCTTCGTCTTAGATTGTGGTGAGTCAATTTTTCTGTTACATCAATAATTTTTATTCCAATTATTTCATTGTTTTCTGGCAAATTCAATTCATTTACAATTGGATTTAGATATAGATTAAATACTGCTGATTTGTTTATTTTCTTAAAACTTATTGATTGGCCTATTGCAAAAGCAAAATAAGTACTGATTAACTTACCATTTTTCACAAATCTTAAAACAGGTATTCCTGTACCTGCATCAAACCAAACCATTTCTTCAGAAGCTACAGCAAGCCCAAGCTTTGAATTGCCATGAACTTGAAAGCAATTTGCAAAGCTAATTGCAGGGTTGGCCCACACATAAATTGAACCTAGAACTGATAGGAAAAACAGCACATATCTTTTCATATTGCTTATTAGACGGTCAAATATAGTTGTTTTTACAAAAAGCAGAAGTAATAATTAAAACAGCATTTGGCGATATGGTTATACTATTTTAGTTTATTGATATCATTAAGGGATAAAAATAATGTCTTAATAATCATTTTAAATTTTAATTTGTAAATCGATTTCTCATTGCATTTTCTTTTTAAAATTCAAGATATATTTAATTTCTTTGGTAAAAATCTTATTTACCTATATGTTAATCAAAAAAATACTGATAATTTTAATTTTTTTATTTAGTGTACTTCAATCGCGGAGCCAAATATTGATATCACTTTTGTTAGGCGACAAATTAAACTCTAACAAAATAGAATTTGGAGTAGATGGAGGCTTAAACTATTCAACAATTAGTGGCTTAGGTGCTGGTTCATCTGCTCCTTTTTTCAACTTAGGTTTTTATTTTAATATCAAAACCAATAATCCTAAGTGGTTATTTTATACTGGCTTAATTGTAAAATCAACAGTAGGAGCACAAGATATTCCAGTTTACTTTACAGAAGATGCTAACGTAGATTCAGCATTTACGAATGGAAATATTCTACGGAAAATAAATTATTTTCATGTGCCAATAATGATGAAATACAAATTGAATAATCGATTTTATGTTGAAGGGGGAATAGCTCCTGCATTACAATACAATGCCACGGACTTTTTTAGCAAAACATTGGTTGATCAGGATGACTTGTCTTATAAACGCAATATAAAAGATCAATATCATCGATTGGATATTGGTTTAATTGGAGGTTTTGGATACAGGCTTATGGGTGGAAAAGGAATGAATTTAGGTATACGTTATTATCATGGCTTGATTGATGTTTTAATTAGTGATGTTTCTGCAGACCAATTTATTCGTTCTCTATACTTCAACGTTGGAATTCCAATTGGTGCCGCTAAAGCAAACACAAAATAAAACCTTCATGAATATTATTTTTTATACATAAACACATGTTTTGATACTCCTGTTTTATATTGCGCCATATGTCTGACAAACCCCTTATTTTAATTTCAAATGACGATGGCATTACCGCACCGGGCATTCGTGCTTTGGTTGATGCCATGAAATCCATTGGTGATATTATCATTGTTGCACCCGATAGTCCCCAAAGTGGAATGGGGCATGCAGTTACCATTAGCAAACCATTGCGACTTGACAAAACGGATATTTACGGTGATATACCGGCTTACCAATGCTCCGGAACTCCTGCCGATTGTGTGAAGTTGGCAGTTGATAAAGTGTTGCACCGCAAACCTGATTTATTGGTTTCAGGAATCAACCATGGATCAAATTCATCTATCAATGTATTGTATTCAGGCACCATGAGTGCCGCAATGGAAGGTGCTATTGAAGGCATGCCCTCGGTTGGTTTTTCATTATGTAATTATTCGTATGATGCTGATTTTTCGTTGGCTAAAAGTGTTGCCCAACGGGTTGCAAAAAACATCATTCAGGATGGACTGCCACAAGGAACGTTATTAAACGTAAATATTCCCAATGTAGTTGCAGCTGATTTTAAAGGATTGAAAGTTTGCCGACAAGCTATAGCCAAATGGCAAGAAGAATTTGATGAGCGCAGAGACCCTAACGGTCGCAGGTATTTTTGGCTTACCGGAAAATTTATCAATATGGATAAAGGCATTGACACAGACGAATGGGCTTTGGCCAATAATTTCGCATCCATTGTTCCTGTACACTTTGACTTGACTGCATATCATGCCATGCAAGCGCTTAACTCCTGGGAACTTTCTATCTAATCTGTTATTTATGAAATTCATTAAAGACCACTTGCTCACCGGAGCCATTTCAGGAATTATATTGCCTACCATTGTCATTCTAATTTTTTACCAAGTTAATTTTGCTCATATCCCATTTTTCAAATTCCTTACCGAATCCATGAGTAAGAAA
>JBIINH010000190.1:0-3676 GCA_044337585.1 Bacteroidia bacterium | reverse complement strand
ATTTGGTGTGCGTGAAGTCGAATCGACAAGCTTCACTTCTAAACGCAAGTATGGATACACTGTGGCATCAAGCCAACTGATATCATATCCATTTGGAGCAAAAGCTACCAATAGAGAATCAGTGAGCGCACGGTTAATGGCATATACCCTTACATAATTTCTATCGGTTCCGGTATTTTCAAGTGATTGAAATTGATATTTAACAGTAGACCATGATTTAGCAGGGCCAATAGATTTGCTTGCCAATGTTCCTTCAAACCATTTTCCACTGATTAAACGGGTAGCTAAAGCACGCAACGTATCAGGACTATTGGCAACAGTAAAGCGATCATTGAAAACGGTATCTTCTACTATTGAACCCACCTGAGCACCTTTTTGGCCCACCATGGCAAATGCCGTATTAAACGTTTGGGCTGCTGCAGCTTTTTGAGATCCCAGCTGAGTAAAAGCATTGCGCACTTGAGGTGTCCATGTATTAATACCTGCATCATAATAAGAAAACATGGCTACATAATCGCCTTGCGGAATCGAATCTACAAACCGAACAAATTCATTTTTACCAAAAGTAGTTCTGGTATCAAATGCATAATATCGCTCATCGAAACCTGGGGTGCACGTATGTGGGAAATTTTGAAGTTGCTTGCGTTGCAAGTTTCGCTTATCGTAAACAACTGCAATTACTGCACCTGAACCTATACATGAACCAATGCCTGGTGTGGCGAAATAGGGGTCTTGTATTCCCTGACCTGCATGAGCCCATCTTGCTATTTTTGATTGCACAAAACGGCTGTCTTCAGTAAACTCCAACTTCTTTGCCAGTGTATCAAAAACAATATATTGCTTAGATGCCATCTGAGCATAATGATCAAAATTAATTTGTATCCATCCTTTAGCTGCAGACGGCACATGTGTAAAATGGCGATACGACCACACATTCTGTGCTCCATCTACATTGTTCAATTTTACCCTCCAAAAATACCCTGTAGTATCTGAACTTGTAAGTTTCACATTCCATTTTGCCAAAGCGCCTGAAGAGGTGATGAATGATTGTTTCAATGGACTGTTAAAGTCATTAGTTGTATCCAATTCAAAAGTATACTCCACATTGGTGGCATAGATATTATTGCTTTGTGCTAAGAGTTCAACTGAGTCAGCACCTTCAATTGAAAAGTCGATAGGCAAAATAGCTGTAACCCCAATGCCTGGTAAAAAACGTTGCGTAGAAATGGTATTGTTCACTTCGTTTCCCTCGGTAATTTCATTTTTTGTATCCACTGATATTTCAAATGTATTGTTGCCAATAGATGCGGTTCCTGCATTTTTTACATAAAAGTAAGCCGTATCGGTAACAAATGGTATCAGCATTCTGCTTGTTTCGGTAGTGAGTAATTGACCAGCAGGCAAATAGTGTTTAAAAGAAATGGTAAATGAATCTGTGATGGCTCGTCCTCGGTTTGAAACAATAATGCCCACGGCAAATGAATCCATACTGGCATTTGGTGGTTCAGGCAAATAAAATAAATCGGTAGTTGTTATTGCAATATCCGCATATTCGGGGCTAAAAACACGAACTGCAGGATCGCCTTGAAGTGTTAATTGCGTGCAATGAGAACGCAGCTGCTCATCGGTGCTGGTTAGCTGCTCACAAGTAGCTTGAATGATTTGGCCAATGGATTGTCCGTAATTGGTTTGATTGAACGAATTATAAAATGCATTCATTTGTGCGTATAATTTTCCATCTAGTGTTAAATTAGAATGTGCCAACCAACCAATGGCACCTTTATCTGCAGCACAAATAAAATCTGGTCCGTAGATATCAGTTTGTATCGTTGGATCTAAATCACTGGGGTTACCAATATTGCAACCGTTGAAATAAAAAAGTGGGTACTTATTTTTATTGTTGGTGGTATTTATACTCCCAAAACTTACATCTAATACGGTTGCAGAACCATGCCCTAGAAATGTCATCATGGTTACTCCGCTATTAATCACGGCTTGTATTTCTTCTTGCAAATTAGTTTGTACCGGATCATTGGTTGATTTATTATACGTAACCACATTAGCGCCCATTGAAGGATTACGAATGATATTAGCATAGGCATCAAGTTGGTTCTTAAACACAACTTGTTCATTGGCATTATTGCCTCCGCTAATATGCAATACGTTTTTACGCCATTTGTCCAAACTATCATTTGGGTTTTCGTAGTACTTAAGTTTGTTGAGGTAATTGATGGCTTGTTGGTTGGTATTGGCTGCAATGCGACCAATTGCAATTTCTGGCTCAAATCCATTATTGGTCATTCGACTTGTAAAAAGGTTATCGGCAGCTGGAACACCCAGAGCTGGCACAAAGTTCTTTGAACTATTTGCCCCACTTTTAAGTAAATTATTTTGAAAACCTTTACCCAATAGCAACATATGCTTTGGTGGTGATGGTTGGCCTTGATAAAGGTATTGAGCAAATCTCCTGATGGCAAGTGGATGTGGAATTCCGTAGCTATAAAAATCATACAGCTGTGTGGTAAATATTCTTAAAACTTTGTATTGTTGAGAACGGTATTGTTCATACTCATTGGCTGCATCAGCAAAATTAGGATGGGTTACAATTAGAAATTCATATTGTTGATTGGTTGGAGGCAACTGCATTGAGATGGACTCTATTTGCGTAAGGAATATTGCATCAGTAGAGTCGTATACATATACTTTAGAAACACCAATTTGCTTGTCGGTAATGAATTGTGCTGCACCTGAGTTAAAAGTTCCCCTAACTCTTTTTCGGCTACGTAAATCTAGTAAGAAAGGTGCATTTTTAGTACCATCACCGTATTGTGCAAATTGCAAATATGTTTTTGAGCCTGGCTGAAAATGTCCAATTTGCAGGCTTGCCGTGGAGGATTGCGCCAATTGAAAATTTCTCGGATACGTGATTCTAGCGTACAGCAATGCATTGAAATCGGAAAGTACAAACAAGTCGTTGATAACTTGCATGCGCAGGTTGGTAGTAGCAGTACCTACAGATGCGGCTGCCAATGATGTGGTAAACTTTTGTGTAACGTAACCCTTATAGGTTCTATCATCAACGGTAGTATAAATGGGATTTTCAGTTGGGGCTACAGAAAAAATAACATGATGATTTACAATTGGATTGGTCAAATAATAATCAGAAACTCCTGCTACTTTAACTTCGAGCTGAGGCGATGGACCGGTATTATTGAAAAAAGGAGTAGGTATGGAATATACCGCTGTTTGTCCTAAGCCAATACGAGCTGCACCCCACCCTTCTCCGTCTGTGTATTCAGACGAATTGTATTTATCACTGTTTGGATTGAGGTTAATTCCTTCAAAATACTCATCTGTACGAAAAAAATTAGATGAGAAAAGATAATAAGGCTCAGGAGTAAATGTAATATAGTTGTTATCAAACATATTGGTGTATCGCAATGCGGTAACCGAAGTTGTATCGGGTAGAATGGTAAGGAAATAATACCCGGTATCGCTAAAGAAACTTTTGTATGGATGAGGCTGATCAGAAGTGTTTTTATAGAGCAATGAATCAAAACCACCATCAGTGGTAGCTGCGTAAAATTCAATAAAATCAGTTGTATTAATTGTGCCATCCTGCATCCCATGAAGGTATAGGGGTTGTTCAACTCCCATATTAAATAATTGCAAACGA
>JBIINH010000189.1:0-3681 GCA_044337585.1 Bacteroidia bacterium | reverse complement strand
GTGGCAAGTTTGCAAATACTTTTACCCCATTCATCCAAATATCTACATTGCCAAAAGAAGTATCGGCCGAAGCATGTACCAACTGAACTTTAAACGCTTCATTTACTTTTACGGCAACGCCTCCATTTGTATCCACCACAAATAAATCGAAACCTTGTCCGTTTTGATTTGCCGAAGGTGTTACAAAACCGGATGCAAATACCACAACTGATTTTCCACCACGGCCAGCAAGAGGCAGTAAATAGGAATTAAATAAGGTTCCACCTGAATTGATTCTCACATCAACAAAAGTTTGCTGAGCAGGAATAAATAGGTTATTTGTGGTGTCGCCATATCTTACATTGCTTAGTGCAAGGGTAGTTGATATAGGACGGGTATTGATATTTACACCGGGAGCGTCTGTGCTACCATGAATGATTGTGGTAGACACATTATTGGGATTTGTAGATGAGAACAATACATTTCTGCGGTGAATCAACCTCACCGAGCGGTTTCTACCTTCGGGGTTGGTGGCATATTGGGTAGTGTCGGCAACTCCCGCAACCATGATCACGTTTCCGGAATTGGCAGCAAGGCTCACGTCAAATTTTGCCAAGGCTTGGTCGCCAGAATCTATACTGCTTTTGTGGTTTAAACTTACACGGTATGAACCGGCATTTAGCCTGATGATACCTGTGGCTGTGCGAAATGCCACGTCATTAATCAGCTGATCGTTTACGTAAACATCAACCGTATCAAGCGATACATCAGCTGCATTGTGAATCAGTTGTACCCTTGCTTGTTGTGCGTTGGCTGCACCCACCATCAATAGTGTTGCGGATAAAAACAAATAGCGAATAGCGTTAATCATATGTATGTGGTTTTTCATTATATTAATGTTATGTAAAAATTAAAGTAGCTAAATTATGGTTATTCGGGTCTTTCAACAAATATATATTTTGATTTTACAATTCAAGGTATGCTAAAATACTATTTGATAGCCAACGGGTTAAATTTTGATGAGTTTGATACTGAAACTAAAGATATAAAATCGTATACTCGCTTATGAAACAAAATGCCTTAGATCAGACTTTTGAAGACGCCTATGCCAAATTAAATGCAGCCCAAAAAGATGCAGTAGATACCATAGAAGGCCCCGTATTGGTAATAGCCGGACCGGGTACAGGCAAAACGCAAATTTTAGCTTCCCGTATTGCAAAAATATTAATGGATACGGATGCCAATCCCGAAAACATCCTTTGCCTTACTTATACCGATGCGGGTACTGTTGCCATGCGAAGCCGCTTATTGCAGTTTATTGGCACTGATGCGTATAAAATACACATCCATACCTTTCACTCCTTTTGCAATACCATTATCCAACAACACCAAGAATTGTTTGCAACCCGTTCACTGGATATGATTGATGAGTTGGGCAAAAAGCAACTGATTCATGAATTGATAGACGAACTGCCGGCAGACAATGCCTTAAAAAAATATACTGGCGATGTGTATTCGGATGCAGAAAGAATGTTGAACCTTTTTGCAGATATGAAAAAGGAAGGGTGGACTGCAGCATTCCTGAAACAAAAAGTAACTGCTTACCTCAAAGACCTTCCAAACAGGGAAGAGTTTATATATAAACGCAAAACAAAAACAAACAATGCAGGCGATGTTAAGCAACATAAAATTGATGAAGTTGCCGAGCAAATGAATAAGTTGGTGGCTGCTGCCGAAGCAAGCGAAATCTATAATGCCAAGTTGAAAACCAAGGGACTTTATGATTTTGACGACATGATATTATGGGTACTCAATGCATTTAAAGAGCACCCAAACTTATTGATACAATACCAAGAGCAATACTTGTATTTATTGGTTGATGAATTTCAGGACAGCAGCAATACTCAAATTCAATTGGTTGATTATTTGGCAAGCTACTGGCCGGTGCCAAATGTATTTTGTGTAGGTGATGATGACCAATCCATTTTTCGCTTTCAAGGTGCCAATATCGAAAACATCAAACATTTTAGCGATGCTTACCAACCAAAACCCATAAGGCTTGAAGAAAATTATAGAAGCTCTCAAGAAATTTTAGATTATGCACTTACATTGATTTCTAAAAATGTAAACAGCCGCTTAAGTCCTGACAAGAAATTGGTAGCACGAAACGAATTGGTTGCTTCATTGCCAGATAAACCTGTATTGAGAAAATATTTAAATCCGCTACACGAGTTGGCTCACCTTTGCGAAGAAATTTCGCAACGGATAAAAGATGGAGTACACCCGGCTGAGATTGCTGTATTGTATCGCACACACAAGCAAGCAGAGAATATGGTGGCGTATTTTAGGCAAAAAAATATTGCGGTACAGATGCGTAAAAGCGTAAATATTTTAGATGAACCACTTATCAAACAAATCCTTTTGATACTTGAATACATTAATGATGAGCACAAACTTCCGGGATCAGGAGCACATCTGCTTTTCGAACTATTGCACTATGATTGCTTTCAGGTAAATTCGCTTGATTTGGTAAGGGTTTCGCTAGATGTGTACCAAACCCAGCGAAGCGACAAAAACTACTCATGGCGTGAGGCTATTGCAAAATTTGCCACACAGAAAAAAGGTGATTTATTTAAGCCCGACAATGGAAATATCCCCATTCAAAAAGCATTGCAAACGATTGAGTCGTGGGTGAAATTAGCATTTAATACCACTACCCTGCAACTTATTGAACGTGTGATAAACGAAAGCGGATTATTGGTGAAAGCCTTAACCGATGTAGATAAAACATGGTATATGCAACTACTGCATACCTTTTTTGATTTTGCAAAAAGCGAATGTGCACGCAAACCCAAAACATCTTTGCACGATTTATTGGAAGTGATTCGCTTGATGGAGAAAGAAAAGATTCAACTTTCGGCTCAAAAAATTTACCACTCCAATACAGGAGTTCAATTTATGACCATTCATGGTTCCAAAGGATTGGAATTTGAATACGTGTACATGATTGGCTGCAACGAAAAGTTTTGGGCAAAAAACAATGCAAACAAGTCATTTAAAATGCCCGACAATTTGTATGAAATTGCACCACCGGAAGATGAAACTGAAGAAGATAGACGCTTGTTCTTTGTAGGCATGACACGCGCAAAGCGCTATTTATCAATCAGTTTTTATGAGCAAGACATTGATAACAAATCGCTTGACAAGAGCTTGTTTGTAGCCGATTTGGAAACCTCATCTGATTTGACGGTAGAGCAAATGAAAGTAGATGATGCGCAAATAGCTGATTTTACTGCCATCATCCACACGCTGCAACAACCTACTGCCGATATCAATTTATTTGATAATGAAATGGTGGATGAGCTATTGAAAAAATATAGCCTCAGTGTTACCCACCTAAACAATTATCTCCGTTGCCCTACCGCTTTTTACTTTAACAATTTGCTGCGCATACCTTCTCCATTAAATGCTGCCATGTCGTTCGGAAGTTCAGTTCACTTTGCATTGGAGCATTTATTCAGAAAAATGTTGCTTGCCGAAACCAAAGAATTTCCTGGATTGGATTATTTGCTTGGCATGTTTCGCTTCTCCATGAATTTGTGTGCAGAGGCATTTACCGAAAAAGAATTTAAACGAAGAGTGGAATACGGAGAAAAAATATTGCCAGCCTATTATGAAAAGTATGTAGCCAATTGGAATAAA
>JBIINH010000188.1:0-3687 GCA_044337585.1 Bacteroidia bacterium | reverse complement strand
CACCAATGGTTTTCGGGTATAACTCAACTGTTTTATTTGACCCTTATTCGGTTTTAAGGGTAAAATTTGTACTTCAATCAATAATGCTTCGATAAATGAAAAAAATACTTGTTTCAATTTTTATGTTGCTTGCCGGATTATCCGCATTTGCACAATTAGATCCTCGCTCTCCAGATGAAAATCCTGAAAATTTTAAGGACAAAACATATAATTTCTTTTTGTCAAAAAGACTCAAAAGAGCCATACACCAAAGAGATTCGTTGAATGACCTGGTTGTTGCATTTAATAAAGATACCACGCAACGTGGCAAAGATTACCGCACCTTGGATTCAATGTATATGGCACTTACTGCAAAGTATAACGAGTGTAATGAAACTAACAACGATCTAAAGCAACAATTTGCCGAACTCAATGCCCGATATAATGACCTAATGAAAAAGAATTTGAGTGATGCAGAGAAATTTAATAATGCATTGCGTATCAAAGCTGAGGAATTAGAAGCAAGGGAGAAGCGCTTAGCAGAACTGCAAGGAATCATAAATGCCCAAGATTCATTGCTAAATGCATTGAATGATGTGGTGAAGAAAGCGTTGCTCTCATTTAAGTCAGATGAAATTTCAGTAGAGATGAAAAATGGAAAAGTATACATTTCAATGAGTGATAAGCTGCTCTTCAAATCGGGTAGTGCAGCAGTTGAAGATGCAGGAAAAGAAGCCATTAAAAAGCTTGCTGATGTATTAAATAAAAACCCGGATATTGATGTACTAATTGAAGGTCATACCGATAATATTCCAATTAAAACAGCTAAGTATGAGGACAATTGGGCTTTAAGTGCAGATAGGGCTTTAAGTATAGTAAGGTTATTGAGCGATGTAAATGGCGTGAAACCAAAACGTTTGGTTGCTGCTGGCCGCGGTGAGTATTTTCCTAAAGCTGATAATTCAACACCAGAAGGAAGGGCAAAAAATCGCAGAACAGAGATTATCCTTACTCCAAAGCTTGACGAATTGTATAAGCTAATTGAAAGAAATAGAAGGTAATTTCTAATTGAAACTACATAAAAAAGCCTGTTTCGCTATTGAAACAGGCTTTTTTATGGGTGAAGAATTTATTACTAAACTACAAATTCACTTGCATAGCCAAGTGGCTTAGGCTTGATACACATCACTGCAATTTTCTGAGATTGATTTACCATTTGTTGTGCTTCTGTACCAATAATAAAATCGCCTACACTTGAAGATTCTTGCTGGCTCATCACCATAATTAGATCTGCATCCATTTTTTCAGCAAATGCAATTGTTTCTAAAGAGAAATCTTTCTCAATTTTATCTAAAACATGTTCTGTATGCATCACACCTTGCTCTTCAAGCAAACGGGTAACTTGCCTTAATGAAGCACGCAACGAAACATTAGTTTCTTCATCATCAACCTTAAATGTGATGATATGAATGGTTGATTGGTATGATTTACCTAAATGAATAGCCCAACTTACTTTTTGACGCGACTCAATTGTAAGGTCTAATGGGAAAACGATGTTTTTGTATGCATTTGTTTGCCTATCAGATTTAACAACGATAACTGGTACATTGGCTTGCATGATGGTTTTAGAAGCGTTGCTGCCAATTATTTGCTCCAAGCCTGATGCACCATTAGATCCCATCACAATACTATCGCAACCCAATTCTGTTGCTGTTTCAGAAACTGAAGTATAAATTTTACCAATTTTTACAATAGCACTACATTCGATATTATCTCCTTTAAGTATTTCTTCTGACAAAGCATTTAGCCTGGTATGCGCTATTTTACGTGCTTCTTCACGTCTATCGTCTCCAATACCAAATATTGAATTGAAAAACCCTTCTTCAATTACGTGAAGCAGGGCTATATGATTATCGAAATGTTTGGCTAGCTGTACAGCATGTCTTAAGGCATGTGTAGCGATATCCGAGAAATCTACGGGTACCAGCATGGTGTTTTTTTTCTTTGCGTTCATGATAAATGCTTTTTGCGGTGCAAATATCAGTTTTTAAATCCAAATATGATTGATGATATTGGTCATCTAAATTATTAAATAGTTATGTCAACTAATCTTAGTCAAACAGATTTAATTTTAAACACTGACGGTTCGGTTTATCACCTGTATTTACAGCCTGAAGATATAGGACAAACAATTATTTTAGTTGGTGATCCGGAGCGTGTCCCCATGGTTTCAGATCATTTTGATACGATTGATATAAGAAAAAGCAATCGTGAGTTTGTTACACATACAGGAATGATTAGTAACCAACGATTATCTGTTGTTTCAACAGGTATTGGCACAGACAATATTGATATTGTATTAAATGAGCTTGATGCATTAGTCAATATTGATTTAGCTGCTAGTATGATTAAGAAACAACTAACTTCACTGAAGCTTATTCGAATTGGCACCTCAGGTGCCATACATGAAGACACTCCGGTTGATAGCATGCTCATCTCATCACATGGCTTTGGACTCGATGGCTTAATGAATTTTTATGACTACGAACCAGATGTAATAACAGAAGAATTGCTCGATCAAATTGATGGGCAACTTGGCATATATGGCGTGCATCCCTATTTATTTAAAGCACCTGGTACATTGTTTGAAAAATTTACACCACATTTCAGCAGTGGCATTACCGCAACTTGCAGTGGTTTTTATGGTCCACAAGGTAGAAATGTAAGGGCTACTGCCATGTATGATGATTTGTTGATTCGCATGGCTGAATTATCGTTAGATGATGATTTGCGCATCACCAATTTTGAAATGGAAACAGCCGGTATTTATGGATTGGCGACAATACTAGGGCATGAAGCCATATCGGTAAATGCCATTGTTGCAAACAGGGCTAAACACACATTTAGTAAAAATGCAAGTGAAACCATTGAATTTACTATCAAAAAAACACTAGAAGTAATAATGAGCTAATTAAGCTTCACGTAATTCAAATAAGGTGATTTCAGGTAAAATCCCTACACGACCAGGATAACCAAGAAAACCAAACCCGCGGTTTACATAAATTTGTTGCTTTCCTTCTATATATAAGCCTGCCCAATGCGGATATATGTATTGTGAAGGACTCCACTTTATGAAATCATTTTCAACTCCAAATTGAAATCCATGGGTATGGCCACTGAAGGTTGCTGCAATATCAGGATGCTGTTTTGAAACAATATTATCGAAATGCGATGGGTCATGCGACAACAGTAGTTTTACATCGTTTGAAGGCATTCCTTGCATTGCTTTTTCTAAGTCGCCATATTTTTGAAACCGGCCCCTGTCACCCCAATTCTCAACGCCAATTAAGGCCATTTTATTGCCTCCACGCTCGAGCATTACATGTTCGTTTCTCAATAAATTCCAACCCATATCTTTGTGCACCCCAACTAAATCTGATAAGTTTTTCACTTTTTGTGCTTCATTTTCCCATACCATATAATCACCATAATCATGGTTCCCAAAAATACTGTATACACCCATGGGTGCCTTTATTTCGCTAAAATGCTCCATCAGCGGTAAGGCTTCATTGGTTTGGTTATTTACCAGATCACCGGTAAAAAAAGCGATATCGGGTTTTTCATTCATCGCCAATTGTATTCCCTTGTGAACCGCATCTCTGTCAAGCAAACTTCCGGTATGAATATCTGATAGTTGAATGATTTTCA
>JBIINH010000187.1:0-3737 GCA_044337585.1 Bacteroidia bacterium | reverse complement strand
ATGATGAATCCGGAATACTTCAACATCGTGGCTATTGGATTATTATTATGGTTACTTTTTTTTCTTTCTAATACCAATTAGTTGTCTAATTTAAAACGAATAGGGAGGGTACATTTTACGTACACTGGATTTCCGTTTTGTTTACCGGGTTTCCATGCCGGCATTCCTTTTACTACACGTATCGCTTCTTCTTCCATTCCCCATCCAAGTTTATTTTTACTAACCACATTGATTGATTGGTCATCAATTTTTCCGTCTTTTCCTACTACAAACTGAAGAACCACTAAGCCTTCAATACCATTATCACGAGCTAATGAAGGGTATTGAATATTGCGTCCAAGGTATTCTCCAACATTGCCATCAAATTCTGGCATTTGCTCAGCAAAGGTCATGATTTCTGGAGCAGCTTCACCCGCTAATCCATCTCCTTCAACCAATGATTCATCAACACCTTCCGGATCTCCTTCAACAGTTTTTACACCTGCATCTTTGTCTTTCATTTCATCTTGAATTGGAGGTGGTTCGTCAGGTACTTCCTCATCTGGTTTAATGATTGGAGGTGTAAATTTTACAGTTGATTTTAATGGTGGAGGAGGCTCTGCCGGAGGCGGAGGCGGTTGGTTTTTGTCAATTGGAGGCGGCTCCTCCAATGTGGTTACTTCAGTAATTTTAACATCCTCAGCTTCTTTAGGTACAAGTCCTTTGATTAGATTAATAATCATTGGAGCTGTTATGGCCAAGGTAAAAAACAATATGGCAAATATTACACCTTTAGTGGTGTACTCATTGGATTTCTTGCGAAGTACATACGCACCATAATTTTGGTTACGGCCAGTAAATACCATGTCAACCCAATTGTTATTAAATATGTTTATTTTTCCTAGTGACATACTGATTTAGATTAGAGGTTAACAGATTTGAGCATTTCAATTTCAATGTCCGTAATATCAACTACAGCATAACGTCCGATATTACATATCAGCATCTCGTCCAAAATGTCTACAAGATTTTTATATCTTGAATCATCTGATGCTTTTATGATTACGATAAGTGCATTCTTGTTTGATTTGATATCAAATACATGCGATTTATATTCATCTTCAGTAATGATTCCACTATTGAGTTGTTCTTTATAAACCTTTATCGAATCTACTTGGGGGTTGCGTTTTTTGTTTTCGGCCATCAATACCTTGCGAATACCATCTTTTGAAAAGCTTTCTTCAACAGGTTGTTCAGGCTCACCGGTTTTTTCATTTATAAAGTAATAAACTACTTTATCGTTTTTTGCCAGTAAAAGAGTAATAGCCTGTGATGCTTTGACTTTAGACTCATCTTCAGGTTTAACCTCATCCTCTTTCACAGGCATATTGATTTCCATTGTTTGGGGCTTATTCATACTAGTGGTAAGCATGAAAAAGGTGATAAGAAGAAAACCCAAATCTACCATCGGGGTAAAGTCTACCCTTGTAGAAAGTTTCTTGCCTCTTTTCTTGCCACCTTTGTGTTTACCACCACCGCCACCGCCATCTATTTCTGCCATTTCTTTAGTTTATTATTAAACGTTAATTATTCTTCTGTATTACGCTCCATTGCAGTAATGAAGTTAAACCTGTTAACTTTCTTGTCTTGCAAGGTGCTAACTACGCGTTTTACAATCTTATTTGGGGTTTGTTGGTCGCCTTTTATAGCTACCCTTACATTGTTATTGGCCAAACGTGCTTGCCACACCCAATCTCCTAATTCATTATTTAAAGAGTCTGTTGGTATACCTACTGCAGTTTTGTCAAACTCTTTGCGTTGGTCAGGAGAATAGGAAAGGTATTGCTTTAGTTGGCTGATTGACCCACCATATGTAGACAAGAGCGAAAATTCTTTTTTCTCTTCTGGAGTAAATTGGAGGTTGTATTTTACCGCCATTTTATCCAAAAGTAATTCACGTGTTCCTTGTCCGTCTATTCCAAAAAATACCCTTCCATCTTTATCAATTGTGAGCAACATGATATCTGATTCAGGTAGTTTGATTTCGGAAATAGATGAAGGTGTATCAACAATAACGGGCTCATCTGGCTTAAACTTCGTAGCAAGCATAAAAAAGGTAAGCAATAGAAACGCCACGTCTGTCATGGCGGTCATATCTACCGATGTGCTTTTACGAGGTACTTTTACTTTTGACATAATGATTTAATTACTTGGTTATCCGTTGAGAAAAACGCGCAAAATTTATTTGTGCGTAGTAGCAAACTGTTGTGTTATCGAAAAGCCTGCTTCGTCAATGGTATAAGTAATTTTATCAATTTTGGTAGTGAATACATTGTACATGATAATAGCGATTGCCGAATTACCGATACCCAAAGCAGTATTGATTAGGGCTTCTGAGATACCGTTTGCAAGTGCAACAGAGTCAGGTGAACCTGCACTGGCAAGAGCCGAGAACGCCTTGATCATACCCAATACTGTTCCTAAAAGCGCCACAAGTGTTGATACCGATGCCATTGTTGCAATAATTACCAGGTTTTTTTCAAGCATTGGTAATTCCAATTGCACTGATTCTTCTAACTCTTTCTGGATAGCAAGAATTTTTTGGTCTTTATCTAAACCTGTTGCTTGCTCCATCTCTCTGTATTTATGCAAACTTGATTTTACAACATTTGCTACAGAACCTTGTTGTTTATCACACTCAGCAATGGCAGCTTCTAAGTTATTGGAAGCTAGATGTGATTTTACTTTTCTTAAAAAGCCTTCAGCAGATGATTTTCCTGAAGCTTTATTGATGGTAAGAAAACGCTCGATAGAGAAAGTGATACTCATTAAGACCAATGAAATAAGGATAGGTACTATCATTCCACCTTTGTAAATCAATCCTAGAACGTGGCCTACACCTTCTTGAACTGGATGTCCGTTGATGTCGCCATTTTCAAAATTGTCTGGATTACCCAATACAAAAAAGTAAATAAGTACTGATACTACTAGTAATACCGGGATTGCAAATGATGCAAACATGCTTTGAAGTTTGTTTTCAGATGTTGGAGCTTGAACTTTGTTCATATTTGTTTTGTTTTAAAGTTTCTAAATAATTGGTTCGTGCGAAAAAAGGTAAAAAATTGCATTTTTATACGCATTAACGTAAAATTTATATTGAATTGTTGTAATCAGTATTGAAGCAGATAAATTAATGAAAAGATGACAATTAAATTTCACTGCGTTTCAATTCCCTATCTGAGTCTCTTTTCTTAATGTCTTCTCGTTTGTCAAATGATTTTTTCCCTTTAGCTAACGCGATTTCAATTTTTGCAAAACCTGTTTCAGCAATCCACATGCGCGTAGGAACAATGGTTAATCCTTTTTCCCTTAGTTTGCTTTGTAATTTGCGTATTTCTGATTTGTTAAGCAGCAACTTTCTGTTTCGAAGTGGTTCGTGGTTGTAATGTGCAGCTTGTTTATATTGGCCAATATGCATGTTTTTTAGCCACAATTCATCGTCTTTAAAAAAGCAAAATGCATCGGTTAGGTTAACATTGCCTGCCCTAATTGATTTGATTTCACTGCCTGTAAGCATGATTCCTGCAGTGAATTTTAGCATTAAGCTGAATTCAAAGTTAGCCCGTTTATTGGTAATATTTAATGTACTTTTGCTCATCGGAAACCGCGCAAATATATAGCATGAAGCTACTAACTGCACAACAAATAAGAGATTGGGATCAATTTACGATAAAAAATGAGCCCATTTTATCTATTGA
>JBIINH010000057.1:0-13033 GCA_044337585.1 Bacteroidia bacterium | reverse complement strand
AAATTTCTTAATTATTTTCTGTGAATGACTGATGCTATCGGTTGGGCTGTAGGCATAATTGTAAGTTCGTTGATGTTAACGTGATTTGGTCGTGAAATGACATACGAAATACTGTCTGCAATGTCTGTTGCAAGTAAATTATCGAATCCATCATAGACACTTTTTGCCCTGTTTTCATCACCATGAAAACGTACAACGCTGAATTCTGTTTCAACTGCACCCGGATGAATTGCAGTAACCTTTATCGGATATTTTGATAATTCAAGGCGCATGGCTTTGCTAAGCGCATCTACTGCATGTTTTGTAGCACAATATACATTTCCGTTCATGTATACCTCCTTACCTGCTATTGATCCGATATTGATAATGTGAGAAAAGGACTGTTGTTTCAAGAATGGAATGGTATATTTAGTTATATACAACAATCCTTTCAAATTGGTATCAATCATCACTTCCCAATCATTGATATCACCATCTTCAAGAGTGCTTAATCCACTCGCAAGTCCTGCATTATTTATCAACACATCTATTTTTTGCCAAGCTTCAGGCAATGTTTCCATAGTCATCTTCACTGCTTGCTCATTTCTAACGTCTAATGGCACACAAAGAGATAATGTTCCAAAATTTTCCTTAAGCGAGTTTGCTAATTTTTCAAGCCTGTCAACTCTTCTGCCGGTAATGATAAGGTTAAACTGTTCTGCAGCAAGCCTCTGAGCTGTTGCCTCACCAATTCCTGAAGTGGCACCTGTTATCAATGCTATTTTATTTATCATTTGGTGTGGTGTTTTATTTTTTGTAAAAATAGAACAATCTGTTACTTTTACGCTTCAATTTATTAGCAATCATATGAATTATTCTATAGAGAAAAAATCAGAATATTCCATTATAAAACCTGAAATAGAACTGATGGATCAAGATAGTTGTTCTGCATTACGTGAGAAAGTTTTGCATGAAGCGGCCAGCAGCAGCACCTATGTGATTGTAAATATAATTACTGTAAAAGATTGTAATGCAGATGGGGTGAGGGAATTGATAAAACTTGGATTGGAATTACAGGATAAGGGCGGAATGCTTATTATTACCCATGCTGAGAATAGCTTTACCCGTTTGTTTAACAAGGCAGACATTACGTTTATACCTACTGATATTGAGGCGATAGATTTTGTATTTATGGATCATTTGGAAAAACAACTACTGGATAACGACAACGCATGAGTATTGAGCTTACGATTTTAGGCAGCAGCTCAGCAACACCAACCATTGATAGGTTTACTTCTTGTCAACACTTGAAAATGGTTGATCAACATATTTTGATTGACTGCGGAGAAGGTGCACAAATGCAAATGCGCAGGTATAAACTCAAAAGGTCTAAATTACGTTACATATTTATCAGCCACGTGCATGCCGACCATATATTAGGATTGCCCGGGTTGGTATTCTCCATGAATCTATTACATCGCGAAGAACCGTTGCATATTTTTGCCCCAAAAGAAATGTTTGAATTACTTGATTTGTTTATCAAGCATTCAGATACGGAACTTAGGTTTCCCATCATTAGACATGTCACACAAGCCCATGATAGGGAAGTTATTTTTGAAGATACCACATTACGGGTTACAAGTTTTCCGCTTTATCATCGCTTACCCACAACCGGTTTTTTATTTGAAGAGCATGATAAACTAAAACGATTGGATATTGATGCCTGCAATAAATTTCATATTCCGTTTACCCATTTCACCGACATAAAAAAAGGCAAAGATTATGTGAGTCCTGATGGGAAAGTGGTGGTATTAAATGAAATCCTTACCCGCCCTTCAACTGAAAACCTGAGATATGCCTATTGCAGCGATACCCAATTTAATGAAAAGGTAGCCGAAGAAGTAGAAGGGGTAAATTTGTTGTATCATGAAGCCACATTTTTACATGACAAGTTACCGCGAGCACTTGAAACCATGCATAGCACCGCAATGCAGGCCGGCCAAATTGCCAAAATGGCAAATGCACAGAAATTGCTTATCGGTCATTTCTCTTCAAGGTATGATGATTTGAGGGTATTGCTAAATGAAGCACGCGAAGAATTTCCAAACACGGAATTGGCAACAGAGGGTAAAAGGTTCACTGTGGGGGAGCAGGTGAATTAACGTCCTTTTTCAAATATTTAATTACTTCTTTTCCTTTAATAAGAAAGCACAAATCGACACGCATTTGGGAACTTTTTTTTAGTATAATTAAATGCATGTATCTTGCACAACGTTTCAGCAACTACAACGCATGGATATTAAAAAAATAAAACGAAGTGAAGATTACTCAGCATGGTATAATAACCTGGTAAAAAATGCCGACTTGGCTGAGCACAGTGATGTAAAGGGATGTATGGTTATCAAGCCATACGGATATGCTATATGGGAAAAAATGCAACAAGAGCTTGATCGCAGGTTTAAAGCAACAGGTCACCAAAATGCCTATTTCCCATTATTTATCCCAAAATCATTTTTTAGCAAAGAAGCCAGCCATGTGGATGGTTTTGCAAAAGAATGCGCTGTGGTAACACACTATCGATTGAAAGTAGATGAAACCACGAAAGAAATTGTAGTTGATCCTGAAGCGAAGTTAGAAGAAGAACTTATTGTAAGGCCTACATCCGAAACCATTATATGGAATACTTACCGTAGTTGGATTCAATCTTACAGAGACTTACCCATTTTGATTAACCAATGGGCCAATGTGGTGAGGTGGGAAATGCGTACCCGATTATTTTTACGTACGTCTGAGTTTTTGTGGCAAGAGGGCCACACGGCACACGCTACATCAGAAGAGGCGGTAGCAGAAACCACACAAATGCTTGATGTGTATGCAGATTTTGCAGAAAATATTTTGGCTGTACCTGTTATAAAAGGTGTAAAAACAGCCAATGAGCGATTTGCCGGAGCATTGGATACCTATTGCATAGAAGGATTGATGCAAGATGGCAAAGCTTTACAGATGGGTACATCACATTTTCTTGGTCAGAATTTTGCCAAAGCATTTGATGTAAAATACCTCACCAAAGAAAATAAACAAGAATATGTATGGGCAACTTCATGGGGTGTATCTACCCGATTGATGGGCGCACTAATCATGACACATTCTGATGATGAAGGATTGGTTTTGCCACCTCGATTGGCTCCGATTCAGGTTGTTATTATTCCAATATTTAGAAAAGAAGAAGAAAAAATAGCGGTGATGGAAGTTGCCGAAAAAATACGTAAGCAGTTACTTGCTAAAAATATATCAGTAAAATTAGATAACCGAGATCATTTGTCACCTGGTTACAAGTATGCCGACCATGAATTAAAGGGTGTACCCGTGCGCGTAGCAATCGGGCCGCGAGATGTGCAAAACCAAACGGTAGAAGTAGCTCGCAGGGATACAAAAGAAAAGCAAAGCATGAGTATTGTAGATATCGACAATAAGATAGAACACTTGCTAGATGCGATACAACATAATATTTACCAAAAAGCACTTGATTATCGTGATGAACATATTACTGTTGTAAATACATGGGACGAGTTTAAAGAAGTACTTGATGGCAAAGCAGGATTTGTGTCAGCCCATTGGGACGGAACTTCAGAAACAGAGCAATTGATAAAAGAAGAAACCAAAGCAACTATTCGTTGTATTCCACTAAATAATAAGCAAGAAAGCGGCTTATGTGTTAGAACAGGTAAGCCAAGCACCCAACGTGTATTGTTTGCACGTGCGTATTAATCTTGATACAATTCGCTGAGTATCTTATGCGATTGCAGGTCAAAATTGGTATTTAATTGAAAACTAAAATACCGCAACATTTCACTTATCAATTCATTTCGCTCTTGGCGGTTTAGTGGCAACTGTTTGCACTGATCATAATTCATGCTAAAGAAATCGCACAGGTATTTGCTTAGCTCTTGCCTAATATGGTAAGGACTTCTTTCATCATACAGTTCAAATAAGCCATCACGCAGGTTAAGGCTATTGCTTAAAAGAGAAAAACTTCCTTTGGGGCTATAACCCATCATGGCACAAACTTGGCAAGTGATGTAGGCAGGAAAATTTGCCACATCTACCGTTTCCATCAAATCTAAAAGTTGTATATGAGTAAATAAGAAATCAAACAAGTTTTCATCTTTATGAAACTCATCTTTGATAAGGCGATAAATGAGCTCAGCAATGTATTGGGCAACCGACATTTTTACCATATCCGTATGCAATGAGAAAATAGGTGGTGTGGCTTTGATTTCTTTGATGCGAAGTAAGTTTTTATTTGCTTGATAGGCATAATCAAGTTCGGCTAATGTAAGCGGAATTAGCATGGAAGGTTTTACAATTGCACTTTTTGATTTAATGCTATTAGCCATGAAAGATACCATGCCATGTTCGCGTGTAAAGCATTTTAGGATTACACTGTTTTCGCTGAATGATGTGTGGCGAATTATAATGGCTTGGGTTTTGGTGGAAGACATTGCAGAACCTATCGAATAATAAGTAGCTTATTGGCGTGCGTTAAAGTGCCCTCACTGTCACTGGCAAAAATCAGGTATACTCCTGTTGCCACTTTGTTACCTGAATAATTTATTCCATCCCAAGTTAGCATCCCACCATTAGCCCGATTTTCATACACAAGACTTCCGCTCAAGTCGGTTATTTTTACATAACAATTTTCAACCAATCCAGTAATAGCGATGGAGCCATCATATTCGGGAGTTACAGGATTGGGATATATTTTCACATCGTTAAAATTTTCAGCGCCTGCTGTAGCAGTTCCCATATATGAAACGATACCTTTTTCAGTAACAAAAAAAACTTCACCGGTATGTTCATCTATACCAATTTCATAAACGGCATTTGCAAGCAATGGGCTATTTAATCGGGTAAAATTTCTAATTACAGTAAAACCATCAGAAGAAACCAACCATACACCGTTGCTGGTACCTATCCACTTGCGGTTGGCATTATCTACCTTGATGCAATAAATTGGTACATCATCTAAAAAATTGCTAAAAATGAGCCCTGCTTTGATTACGATTTGTTGGGCATCAAAGTCAGCGCCAGTTTTAAATACATTTCCAGGGTTAGAGAAAATACAGAGCCCTTTTGATGTACCTACCCAAAGCTCACCTTTTTTATCATTGGTTACACAAAATACTGTATTGCTTGGTAATGCACCATTTTGCTTGTCGGTGGTAAGTACTTTTACTTGGTCATCATTATTATTTCCGATAATATTTTCCCTAAATACACACAAGCCTAGCCCGCGTGTATTTATTATCCATTTGTTTCCATAGTCATCACAAGTAATAAAACCGAATGCGTTATTAATGTTTGATGGCAATGCAAATGATTGCCAGTTTCCATTTGCCAAACGAACAGAAATGGGTCTTACCGCACCAAAATTACTTACCCATAAATTTCCATTAAAATCAAAATCAACTCCACTTACGTACAAAGGCCTGAATCCCGGATTGGAAAAGTTTAACTTGCCTAATGTGCTATTTGACGTATCATATAAATTAAGAACTTGGTTTTCATTCATTTCAATTAATCCGGTGCCAAAAGAGGCAAAATATGCATTGCCATTTAAGGGGTTCACAGCTACATCAATGATATCCCACGCGCCATCAATTCTAGGATCGGTGCCTTTGAAATTTTTGTAAGTATTATTTTGCAATAAATAAATTTTATTTCCTGTAAAACGCGGTCCCCAGCCTCCATCACTGCCAAGGCCGTTTACTATATCACCTGCCATCCATAATTTTTTATCGTGGTATTTGATACGTTGCGCAAATGATCCATAAGGACCAGAGGGAGAAATATAATCAATCGGTTGCCCGCTTGCAGGAAACTTGAGTAAACCTTGGTCATCGATTAATGCATAATAGTAGTTGTCTGAAGATAAAATGGCAGCCCTGGCTCCTTTTATATTTGAAAAGGAAATGACTTGCTCGTTTTCATCAAATACAGCTAATTGTGTGAATAAGCTAAGCAATAATTTTTTATTCGCAGTTTTCATGCTATACATCCGTATGCCTGAAAATCCAATAACAGGTGACCAAACAGCGTTGTCAAAAGTTTCAAGTGTTGAATCAATAACAGCATAAAGCATCCCGCCAAAAGATTCTAACTCTTGACATGAAGTTGAGGAGCGAAACAACGTCCATGAATTAAAATCACTTAGGTTGAAGCTATTCTCATTGGCACGATAGATACCACTGGGTGTGCTAATATAAGCGAAGTTGTTATAAAAAGCGATGTCAAAAACTTCTAATATTGAGCCTCCGGGGCCTATGTTTTGATAAGTGTCAGTTATACGTTTAGCTTGCATATCAATTACAGCTACGCCAAAACTGCAGGCTAGGTATACTTTTCCTTTGTGAGAGGTGAGGTTGTTGATATTCTTTCCCCCAATAATGATTCTATTCGTAATGTCAGGTATATTCGTAATGAAATCATTTTGAAAAATATCAATATTTCCAAGGTCGTAAGCAATTACTACCGCACGCGAACTTTCGTCATATAATACCTTTTTGACTGCCACATCCGACATTCCGTTTACCCTTGATATTACCCTAATCTCCTGCGTTTCTATGTTTAGCAGAAACATGGAATTTTCTGAACCCACTACAATTTCCTTACCGGCTTGTATGAGGTCATTATTGATACGAAAAGAGGCATGTATGCGCCACCCCTCAACTCCGGGAAGCGTTGTTTGTGCCCAAAGTAATTTAGAAATAAATATAAATAGTAATATAAGCCGAACTTTCATGTTTTCAAGCAACGCAAATTAAGCAATATTATTATTCGATAGCACTTCCATGTGTTCATATTTCTTTGAGATGTCAAATCAAAATATATCTTTACTTTCGCCCGAGTCAATATTTACATTAATTTGATACACTCATGTGGAACTCATTAGCTAAAATTATCCTTCGCAACCGATTGGCAATTCTCATTTCGTTGGGATTGTTCTCGGGCTTTTTTATATGGCAGGCCACTAAGGTGAAATTAGCCTATGACTTTGCTAAGTTGGTTCCAAATGACGATCCTGATTTCATTGATTATGTAAAGTTTAAAGAAATGTTTGGCGAGGATGGCAATATTTTAGCTGTTGGTGTGCAAACAGAGAAGCTATTTGAGAAAGACTTTTTCAATCATTTATATGCCCTTACACGCGATATCAGGCAGATTGATGGCGTAGAAAATGTGGTTTCAGTTGCTAATGTATTAACTCCTTATCGAAATGATTCCCTGCATTTGCTTGAGCTCAAACCATTGTTAACAGGTTTTGTAAACACGGATGCTCAAATGGATTCTATCCGAAATGTGATTTTTTCTATGCCTTTTTATAAGGACTTGTTATACAACGAAAATAAAGATGTGGCACTTATTGCTATTACGCTAAACAAGCAAAAGCTCGACTCAAAAGACCGCATTGCATTGGTAAATAATATTGAAAGAATGTGCAACCAGTTTGGGCAAGATAATCAGGTGGAAATGCATTATTCTGGTTTGCCATTTGTACGCACTGTTATGGCTAGCAAGGTGGCAGACGAGATAAAAATATTTACCTATTTAGCAATTCTCATCACAGCACTGTTTATTTTCATTTTCTTCAAGTTTATCTCGGCAGTAGTATTTTCTCTCATCGTTGTATTGATTGGTGTTTTTTGCACCCTTGGTAGCATTCATTTATTTGGATACCGTATTTCAATTTTAACAGGACTTATTCCACCACTTATTGTTATTATTGGTATTCAGAATTGCATTTACCTGCTCAATGTATATCACCAGGAGTTTAGGGCACATGGAAATAAAATGCTCGCCATCATTAGGCTCATTTCAAAAAATGGATTGCCATTATTGCTTACCAATGTTACTACAGCAATTGGGTTTGTTGTGTTTAGCTTTTCAGGCAGTGCCATGTTGGATCAGTTTTCAGTAATTTCCGGTATCAATATCGTTATTATTTATGTAGTATCTCTCGTATTTATACCAATTGTATACAGCTATTTACCTCCGCCCAAACTTCGCCATACCAAGCATTTAGATAATGTAAGGCTAAGGGCTGTTATGGATATTTGTAATGCTATCGTTTACAGGCACAGAAAATGGGTATATATTGTAACTTCATTACTCATTATCATAGCAATATATGGCAGCAGTAAAGTGCGCACCTTAGGTTATGTAGTGGATGATCTTCCTCAACAAAATAAAGTATATACAGACTTGAAATTTTTTGAGAAGGAACTCAAAGGAGTATTGCCTTTTGAAATCACCATTGATACTAAGCGAAAAGGCGGGGTTAAAGATTTGGTGACCTTACAAAAAATGAACAAACTGCAACGTGAGTTATCCAAATTGCCTGAGTTTTCAAAACCGGTATCTATGGTTGATTTTTTAAAATTCGCAAACCAAGGATACAACAATGGGGAAGAACGATTTTTTATCCTTCCGGCTGCTCTTGATATTCCCGAGCTTTTAAGTTATGTGCCTCAAAATTCAGATGCAGGAAAAGGCCTCATGAAAAGCATGGTTGATAAAGATTTTCAAATAGCTCGTGTCAGTATTCAAATGGCCGATATAGGCTCGGTAGAAATGAAAGTGTTGAATGAAAAAGTAAGAAAAATAGTTTATGGAATTTTTCCTCCCGAAAAATACGAGACAAAACTCACAGGAACGAGTATCATCTTTCTTAAAGGAAATGATTACCTGGTAAAAAATTTGTCCCAAAGTATGATTTCTGCCCTCGTTTTAATTTCAATCATGATGGCATTTCTTTTCTTTAGTTGGAAAATGGTAGTGATATCACTAATTCCCAATATTGTTCCATTATTATTTACCTTTAGCATTATGGGATTTTTTGATATTCGATTGAAGCCATCAACCATTATCATTTATTCAGTTGCATATGGAATCGTGGTTGACTTCACCATACATTACCTTGCCAAATACCGAAATTCACTAAAGAAACATAATTGGGATATGAGCATTGCCATTCCTGAAAGTTTACGTGAAGCAGGTCCAAGTATCATCTACACTGCCATCGCTTTGTTTGGTGGTTTTATCATTTTTGCAGCGAGCGATTTTGGGGGCACAGTAGCATTGGGTATACTCACTTCGCTATCATTGATTTTTGGTATGTTGATGAATTTATTATTACTACCATCCTTATTACTTTCATTAGAAAAACGAATCAATAAACACGAATTAGATGCAGCATTGGTGCAATTAGAGCCTGAGCCATCTGATAGTGAGGAAGATGACTAAGTCTTTCATTTATACATCCGAACACCTATTTTCGCAATCTTTTTTATTTTAAACAACCATTTGCAATACGTTTGTTGCAAAATATCAACAGCTTATTATGAATTATAACGAGTATAAAAAGCTTGATTTTCCGGCATTTGAAGAAGAGATTCTCAAATTTTGGAATGAGCAAAATATTTTTGATAAAAGCATCGAAAACCGCAATGGTGCAAAGTCTTTTGTTTTTTATGAAGGCCCACCTAGCGCTAACGGAATGCCGGGTATTCATCACGTGATGAGCCGCACGGTAAAAGATATTTTTTGCAGATACAATACATTAAAGGGTTTTCAAGTGAAACGAAAAGCAGGGTGGGACACACACGGCTTGCCTGTGGAGCTTCAGGTGGAGAAAACATTGGGCATAACAAAAGAAGATATTGGTAAAAAAATTTCAGTAGCTGAATACAACGAAGCTTGTCGCAAAGATGTAATGAAATTTACCGATGTGTGGAATAACCTTACTGAGCGTATGGGGTATTGGGTAAACCTGAACGACCCTTACATTACATACGAAAATAAATACATTGAATCGCTTTGGTGGGTATTGAAACAACTATACAGCAAAGGACTTTTGTATAAAGGCTACACCATTCAGCCATATTCTCCAGCGGCAGGTACAGGCCTTAGTTCGCACGAATTAAACCAACCCGGAACTTACAAAGATGTAAAAGACAATACCGCAGTGGCTATGTTCAAAGCCCTTGATGCTCCTTTTGAGGGTGATGTATACTTTTTGGCATGGACAACCACGCCTTGGACTTTGCCTTCCAATACGGCATTAGCCGTTGGTGCAAAAATTGATTATGCCATTGTTGAAACGTATCATCCATTCACCTATAAGAATGTAAAGGTGATTATGGCAAAAGAACTTGTTTCGAAATATTTTAAACCGGAGCAGGCTGAATTAGCTATTGATAGCTATAAAGAGGGAGATAAATTAATACCCTTTGAAGTGATTAAGGAAGTAAAAGGGAAAGCGCTGGAAGGGTTGAGATATGAACAATTATTGTCCTTTGCAAACGTAGATAATGGTGATGCATTCAAAGTAATATTAGGCGATTTTGTGACCACAGAAGATGGTACCGGTATCGTACATATTGCTCCAAGTTTTGGTGCCGATGATTTTAGGGTGGCCAAACAGTATGGTGTGGGCAGTTTAACTTTAGTTGATAAGCGTGGAAGGTTTTTGCCCGAAGTGAAAGATGATTTATTCCTATATGGTGAGGAGTATGTGAAAGAAGCTTACTTGACAGATGAAGAGAAAGCAACAGAACTAGAACTGCAAAAAAGTAAGTTGAGTGGAATAATAAAAGACACTTCTAAATTAAATTACCTGAATGTTGATGAACGCATTATTCTAAAATTGCAAACAGAAGGTAAACTATTTAAAAAAGAAAAATACGATCATACCTATCCGCATTGCTGGCGAACAGATAAGCCCATTTTATATTATCCGTTGGAAAGTTGGTTTATAAAAACCACAGCCTATAAAGACAAGCTGATTGAGCTGAACAAACAAATAAATTGGAAACCCGAACATACTGGCACGGGTAGGTTTGGCAATTGGTTGGAAAATTTAGTGGACTGGAACCTTTCCCGCTCACGCTATTGGGGCACACCGCTTCCTATTTGGAGAAGTGAAGATGGCAGCGAAGAAATATGCATTGGCAGTAAAGAAGAGTTGGAAATAGAAATTGGTAAATCAATTGCAGCAGGTTTTATGGATAAATCATTTGACATAAATGATTTACACAAACCTTATGTAGATGAAGTGGTTTTGGTATCGGATAGTGGAAATAAATTGTATAGAGAGCCTGATTTGATAGATGTTTGGTTTGACAGTGGTGCAATGCCTTATGCGCAATGGAATTTCCCATTTGCCGATGACAAACAAGTATTCCACGAAAATTATCCCGCAGATTTTATTGCCGAAGGAGTGGATCAAACCAGGGGTTGGTTTTTTACCCTGCATGCATTGGCTGTTTTGCTTAGTGAGTGCAGTGAAGAAATTAAAGCGGTGAATGTGCAAAACAACAATCCCGGTATTGCCTTTAAAAATGTGATTGCCAATGGTCTTGTATTAGATAAAAATGGCAATAAAATGAGCAAACGTTTGGGAAATGTAGTAGACCCATTTGCTACTATTGCCAAATACGGTGCTGATGCCACACGTTGGTATATGTTGAGTAACAGCGACCCATGGGATAATTTAAAATTTGATTTAGAAGGAGTAGCCGAAAGCCAACGCAAGTTTTTCGGTACACTTTATAATACTTATTCCTTCTTCGCTATTTATGCCAATATTGACGGTTTTATATATGACCAAAGCACGCTTACTGCATTGCAAAACAGAACTGAACTAGATCGTTGGATATTAAGTAAACTGAATAACCTGGTAAAGCTGGTTACAGAAAAAATGGACTCCTATGATGCTACACCTGCTGTTAGGGCTATTGAAGAATTTACCTGCGATCACCTATCAAATTGGTACGTAAGACTAAGCAGAAGAAGATTTTGGAAAGGCGAAATGAATGCCGATAAAAAAGCAGCTTACGAAACACTTTATCAATGTTTGATTACCGTTTCACAATTGAGCAGCTCCTTTGCACCATTTTTTAGCGACTGGACATATAGAAATCTAAATGGTGCTTCACAATCAGTTCACTTAACCAACCTTGCTCATTATGACCCGTTGGCTTCCGACAATTTGTTAGAAGAGCAAATGGAATATGCTCAAAAGATTAGTTCGCTTGTGCTGTCTATTCGCAAAAAAGAGAATATCAAAGTACGTCAACCGCTACAAAAAATATTGATACCAGTTGTTGATGCACGTATTAAAGATGAAATTAAACATGTTCAAGATTTAATATTATCAGAGGTAAATGTTAAGCAACTAGAGTTTATTGATACAATTGACAAATCCATCAAACCAAATTTTAGGATTTTGGGTAAAAAAGTCGGTTCAAAAATGAAAGTTACAGGAGATGCCATCTTAAATATGGGGCAATCAGAAATATCACAATTAGAAGAAAAAGGGAAATATGACCTTGATGTAGAAGGTGAAACCATCGAAATTTTACCCACAGATGTGGAAATTTTATCCAAAGAAATACCGGGCTACAAAGTGGCCATAGATGGCAATATTACAGTTGCTCTAGATATAGAACTATCTGATAATCTGAAAGAAGAAGGTATTGCAAGGGAGGTAATCAGCAAGCTACAAAACCTTAGAAAAGAGACTAATCTTGAGGTTACAGACAAGATAAAAGTTATACTGGAGCCACACGATTACATAAAAAATTCCATAAGTAATTACAAAACATATATTTGCACCGAAATTTTAGCAACGGAAATGGAATTGGCGATGCCTAATTTAGCCCCTGCTGAGATAGAAGTAGACGAACATAAAATAAAGGTATCAATCACAAAATCGAACTAACAATTATGGCAAAAAAGAATACCAAAGCTCAAGCAAAAAAGGTTGTAAAACCAGCAGCAAAGGCTAGCAAAGGGAAAAGTAGTAAAGTTGCAAAGCCTGTAAAAAAAGTTACTAAACCTGTAGCTAAAAAGGCAGTTGTAAAAAAGGTAAAGGCTAGCAAGCCGATTGCAAAAAAGTCATCAAAACCCGTTGCTAAAAAAGTTGCTTCGAAAAACATAAAAGTAACCAAACCCGTTGCTAAAAAAGTGAAGATAGTAGCTAAGAAAGTAGTAG
>JBIINH010000056.1:0-13045 GCA_044337585.1 Bacteroidia bacterium | reverse complement strand
AAAAAGCTGACAAATAAGGCTTGCAATAACTTTGTGCATGGGCTTTTCGATGTCCAACTCGGGATTCACCTCAGTAATCTCAAATCCAACAAGATTTTTTTTAGCCAATAAAGATTTAAGTAAGTAATGTGCTTGGTCCAATGAAAGACCATCTTCAACAGGTGTGCCTGTACCCACAGAAATGCTGCTATCCAGACTATCTACATCAAATGAAACATAAATGTATTCGCAATTGCGCAAATGTGAAAGTGTGTTTTCCAATACCTTTTCAATGCCCAATTGTCTGATATCATCGGGTCGAAAGGTCTTGATATTTTCTTTGGCAATAATTTTTTCTTCTTCTACTTCGGTACTGCGCAACGCAATAAACACCAAATCCTGGGGTTGCAGTTTAGGCACAATTCTTCTTCTGCCCAATCGTTTCATGTCTTCCCACAGCTTTTTGGTAATTTCTTTGGGTTCGTTGCGCGCCATTTCTCTGTGGTCGTGGCCCATCAAGGCAGCAATGGGCATGCCATGTATATTGCCTGATGGGGTGGTGTAGGGGCTGTGCAAATCAGCATGTGCATCAATCCAAATAACTCCAATGCGGCTATTTGCATAAAAGTCTTTCACCCCTGAAATAAGTGCATTGGCCGAACTGTGGTCGCCCGAAAGGATAAATGGAATTTTGCCTAACTGAAGAATTTCGCTGATGCTTCGCCAAACATTGTTTTGAAATTCGGTGATGGTTTCAATATTTTTTCCGTAGGGTGTTTCGGTTCGGTCGTTGCCCACACGGGGTTCCATCAAAATATAGTTGTAGGTATCAATATGGTTGAAATCAAGACTCCGAAGTTCGTTTATCAATGCAAGCGGGCCTTTGGCTGCACCTTGTTTACCCGCTCCAAAATCACTTTCTGCAGTTATCAGTTTAAATCGGTCATCACGCATAAATAGCATTTCATGGTTCTGTCGCAAATCTATACAATTTAGCAAGAATCAACTTTGGTATTCCACAAAACATCACCATCGATACAGCGAAATAATATGAGATAAGCCTTTTGGGCCATGCAAAAAACCTTACATTTGGCCTCAGAGTATAACCCCAATTATGTCACAAACCACCAATACGCTTTTGCTGATACGCCCGGTTCGTTTCCAATACAATAATGAAACAGCCGATACCAATGCCTTTCAAAATCCGGATAAATTAAATGAATTTGCTCAAGACAGGGCATTGGATGAGTTTAATCGCATGGTTAAAACATTGCGCGAAAATGGGGTGGGTGCAATGGTGTTTGATGACACTACTGAACCACACACACCGGATTCAATCTTTCCAAACAATTGGTTTTCTACACATGAAGAAGGTTCGGTGGTATTGTATCCCATGTATGCCCATAACCGGAGGCAGGAGAGGAGGCATGATATTTTTGATACCCTTACGCAATACTTTTCTCTTACTGATATCATCGACCTTACTAATTTGGAGAAAGAAGATAAATACCTTGAAGGCACAGGCAGCATGGTGTTAGATAGGGATGCAAGAATTTGCTATGCCTGTTTATCGCCTCGCACCAATAAAGAGGTGTTGCAAATTTGGTGCAACAAACTTGGGTATGAATTGAATGCTTTTCATGCAGTAGATGAAAAGGGAAACGATATTTACCACACCAACGTGATGATGTGCGTGGGTGAGCATTTTCTGCTGTATTGTGATGAAGCGGTAAAACATGATTATGAGCGTGAACTTATTGAGCAATCAACTTCTAAAGAAATTATTACCATCAGCCTGATGCAAATGAATGCCTTTGCCGGCAATATGCTTGAAGTAAAAAACGACAAAGGAGAAAGCCTGCTATTGATGAGTGATTCGGCATATGACAGCCTGAAACCCCAGCAAATAACCCGTTTGGAAAAATACTGTAGGGTATTGCATTTCAATATCTCAACCATCGAGCAACACGGAGGCGGAAGCGTGCGCTGTATGCTTGCTGAAATATTTTTGCCCAAACAATAAATTTCACATGAAATAACAAGTTGAATATTTTAACATTGCATCCATAGAATTTATACCCATGTCAGTATCATCATTGCCCGTTAAAAACAAGTACATCGACCTGATTAATCAGACGTTTTATTTTCCACGCCATGGATTTGAAGTGCGCAACAACCAATTGTATTTTCATGATGTGGACTTGATGGAGTTGATTAACAAATTTGGCACACCATTAAAGTTTACCTACCTACCCAAAATTGGTTCTCAAATCAATAAGTCAAGAACCCTTTTCAATCAAGCTATTGAAAAATACCAATACGAAGGCAAATACAATTATTGCTATTGTACCAAAAGCTCCCATTTCTCTTTTGTGTTGGAAGAAGTGCTTAAAAACAATGCCGATATTGAAACCTCATCAGCGTTTGATTTGAATATTGTGCGAAACTTGCAAGCCAATGGCAAATTCGATAAAGACAAGTTTATTATTTGCAATGGCTACAAAACAGAAGAATACCTAAATGGAATGTCGGAAATGGTGAGCAATGGTTTTGAAAACCTGTTGTGTGTACTTGACAACACGGCAGAGTTTGACAACCTGGATAAAGTAGCAACACACCCGATGAAATTGGGATTAAGAATTGCCACAGAAGAAGAACCCAACTCATTGGTATATACTTCCAGATTGGGCATGAGTTTTAAGGTAGTAAAAGACCTGTATCTGGATAAAATAAAAGGCAATTCCAAATTCAATTTGAAGATGGTACACTTCTTTGTAAATTCAGGTATACGTGATACCACATATTACTGGAGTGAGCTTACCCGCTTGGTAAACGTGTATTGCGACATTAAAGAAGTATGCGATGAATTAGATACCATCGATATTGGTGGAGGTATGCCTATTTACACTTCGCTGGGGGTAGAGCACGACTATCCTTATATGATTGATCAGATCGTTTATTATATCAAAACCATTTGCGATTCAAGGGAAATACCGGTACCTCATATTATTACCGAGTTTGGCTCGTTTACCGTGGGCGAAAGTGGCGGAGCTTTATACAATATCATAGGAGAGAAGCAACAAAATGACAAAGAATTGTGGTATATGATAGACAGTTCGTTCATTACTACCTTGCCCGACACATGGGGTATAGGTCAGAAATTCATTTTGTTGGCAATCAACAATTGGGATAAACCCTTTCAGCGCATCAATTTAGGTGGATTAACTTGCGACAGCCAGGATTTTTATAACAGCGACACGCATACCAATCAGGTGTTTTTACCAAAATTGGATGGGGAAAAACTGTACATGGGCTTTTTCCATACCGGAGCTTACCAAGAATCATTGGGAGGTTATGGAGGTATTCAGCATTGTCTGATACCTGCTCCCAAGCATGTAATCATTGATAAAGATGAGAATGGAGAACTTTCATACCGCATTTTTGCAGCCGAACAAACCCCAGAGTCCATGATGAAAGTATTGGGATATTGAAATATCCGAAATATATTAGATTTGCCTACGTTTAATCACCAATTAACTTAAATATAAAGAACATGACCAAACAACTCATGTCAGCCATTGCGCTGTTTGCCACTTTATCTGTATTTGCACAAAAAAGCAATGTAGAGAGTGCTGCCATTTACTTACGCAACTCAGAAATTGAGGATGCTAAAAAAGCCATTGATTTGGCAGCTACAAACGAAGAAACGAAAAATGACCTCAAAATGTGGTACTACCGTGCATGTGTATACGATTCCATTTACCGCAATCCTGATTACAAGGCCTTGGTCGGAAATATGGAAGAAGCATTGGTAGTATCTAGCTTACAATGTTTGAAAACAGATGTAAAGAAAAGATACGAGGAATATTGTAGCTATTTTGTAATTGATGGAGCATTTGCTGCCTACAACAAAGCTTATGAATATGTGCAAGCAAAAGATGCTGAAAATGCAAAAAAATATTTCGGCTATGTGCTAGAGGTTATGCCTTATGACAAAAACAAAGACCTTCAAAAGAACAATATTAACGTTAATAATATAGAGTTGACCTTAGCTGATTTGTTTTTGAAGAAAGAAGATTATCCAAAAGCTAGGATACACATGCAGAAATTAATTGATGCCGATTATAATGATCCAATTATTTATTTACTCATGGCCAATTCATATTATGTTACAGGCGATACAGCTAAAGGATTGGGATATACAGAAATAGGACGTAAACGTTTTCAAGATGATAAGAACCTAATAACACAAGAACTGAATATTTACCTGGCAAAAGGTGAACAACAAATACTATTAACAAAGCTAGATGAGGCAATAGCAGCTGATGACCAAAATGCAATACTTTTTTATGTACGGGGAAACATCTATGACCAGTTTACTAAAGCATCAGCAAAAGATGCAAATAGGTTTGCAGACACATCTGCAACCTTAGCTAAAAAGGCTAAAAAGGAACAAACACCTTCAGGCAAAACTAAATTTGAAGCTGCTGCAAAAAAATATAGCAAAATGGCCGATTCTTCATTAGCAATGAGCAACAAATACGTAACCAATGCAGAATCTGATTATTTAAAAGCTACCCAAATTAATCCGGATTATTTGGATGTTTGGTACAACTTAGGCGCACTAACCAATAACAAAACAACAAGCTATGCAGATAGGATGAATAGCATATCAATTAATGACCCGGCATACGATAAAAAGTATAATTCATTAAAAAAAGAAAGAGACTCTATATTAAGTGTAGCCATCGTTTATTTTAACAGGACAATTGAATTAGCTGAAGCTTTGCCGGATACAGAAAAAGAAGACAAGAAATTTAAGAATCAAACATTAATCAATTTGTATTACAGTTTGCAACAAGTATATGCAAACATGGGTAATGAGAAGAAAACCGTGGAGATGATGGAGAAGAGGAAAGAATTAGAAGATCAGATGTAATTATAAATATAAGGGTCGTTTTTGCGGTCCTTATTGTTTTATATACTATTTAACATAATATTAATTATAGGAACAATGAACTTGAATTTATATTTAATTATCAATATATTAAGTTTAGTCGCCTGTTATTTAACTACCGTAATCTTTTCAAACCACTCCTGACCATTCAATTGGAATTTAAGCATATAAACGCCATCGCTCAAGGTACTCATATCTGCAACAAATCCTTCGGAAGTTTTGGTAAAAGAAATGAAGACTTGTTTGCCCAATAAATCAAAACAGATTGGTTTATCTACATTTAGTCCTTGAATAAAAAGCGCTGATGAAACCGGATTTGGGAATAATTTAACCTGGCTTGCAAAATCATTTTCTGTTAACCCTACGGGTGAAAGTTTTATCACAGTTATGGTATCAGACAAGCGCGAACATCCATTTGCATTTGTAACCTTTACCTTGTAGGTGCCATTTTCAGAAACATGTAAAATTTGATTTGTTGCGCCCATAATGGCTGTATCATTTCTGTACCATTGGTAACTAGTCGATAATGGGTTGCATGTAAGTGTGGTATCATTTTTAATGATCGTTGGCACTATAGGCAAAGCATAAACGGTAAAATCCTGCCCATTATCAAATGAGGTAAATGTCGGGTTGCTGGCTGTAATGCGGTAACGGTATCCATTGCCTTGCGCAAGCGTTATGGGCAGCTGCACCAAAAAAGTATCCGACTGGTTGGTATTTTTGGTAGCCAAATTGATTGGGTTATTGAATAGTCCTGCATTATTGGAAAGTTGTAAGGTAAACACATTGTTTATGTTAAAAAACGTATCGTTTATGCTAAAAGGAAAAGACACACTATCACCTGCACAGGCTTGTTGCACATTGGCTTGATTAGGCTCTACCCTTTGCTTATCATAGCCCAATTTTGCAATGAAAACATTGGTGAAGGTTTCGTTATCAACAACCGTATCGCCTATTCTGAGCGAATTACCCCCCCCGTGAATGGCTACCATATAAAAATTTCCTTGCTTATCAATCAATAAATCTTCAACCCGCTCGTATGTTGCATAATCAATATTACCGGCAATCACATTCCAACCTCTTTGCCCTCCGGGCAGGAATTGCTGTATCGCAATTTCTTCATAAGGCGCATAGGGTCCTGATTTCAAAATGGTATCTTGAATATTTTGCCCAAACCAAACACCGGTAAAATGCCCGGACAAATAGCAGTTTCCATTTTCATCTGTCCTAATAACATGCGGCAAATCACCTGAGGCATTGAACTCATCAAACTTTTGTGCCCAATTTATATCGCCATCCGGGCTGTATTTGGCAAGGAAAAAAGAAAATGACTTCCCGGGTGTTTTAGAAAGGATAGTTGACGAATCAAAAACAAGTTGAAATTGGCTTCCGCCCTGACCCCAATACCCATATACAAAACAATTGCCATCCTTATCAGTGGCAAGTTTTTTAGCCATATCCGTAGATGCAGAGCCCATTGATTTGGCCCAAAGCATTGAACCAACCGGGTTCAGTTTTATGAGGTAACCGTCATGACTGCCGCGCAGTGTATCAAAAATATAATTTTGCCCATTGAACGTTATGTTTGACGTATGTGTGCCACAAATGAACAGGTTATCATTCTTGTCAATGGCCAAATCGAATAGCTGGTTGAAGTTCCCTTTTGAATACGTAACCCAATTAATCGCACCTTGAGGCGAAACCGATGTAACATATAAGTGCGTGGTATTGCCCAAGGTTGTTAAGGTGAATGACCCAAACGTATTTGAAATGCCAAAGAAATTACCTGCAACAATCAGGTTTCCGGTTGATGTAAGTTTAGCTGATGCGGCATTGGATGTAGCCCCATTGCCAATTCTGATTAACCATTGTACAATTCCTTGCTTGTTTATTTTGGCAACAAAACCCGGCTGGCTTGAAGCAACCGATGAAGAGATGACAAATTGATCAAATCGCAACGTGTCGCGAAAGCTTCCTGTAATATAAACATTTTCTTGGGCATCAACCTCAATGGCTGTAATTCTCGAAAAATTATTGGATGACATGCGTTTGAACCATTGTTTCGTTCCCGATCTATCATATTTTATGATGAATTGGTTGCTCACATGACCATTTGGTTTAAGCGTATCACCCTCAATGCTAAAAGGAACGGCACATTCACCTCCCACGTAGATATTTCCATAATTGTCTGTTTGGATTTTTTGCCCACGCTCCGCCCCGGGCGATTTAAAAAACTTAAATCCGCCCCATTTGCGGCCTTCGGGCTGAGCATGTAAGTTCAATACTGAACAAATAAATAAGATAAGTACTGTTGTTGATTTAATATAATTCATATTCGGTTTAACTATCAAAAGTAATCAATTCACCTTCTAATTGGATCATTAGATTTCAAGGCTTCTTCCTTCAGCATATAAATCCTGTTGGCTTTAATGGCCTTTCCACTTTTGATCTGTTCAACGGTTTTATCAATGGCAACATTCAATTCGTGACCCAAAAGTAAAATGTAGGTATTGATATAAATCAGCAACATTACCACGATAAGCGCCCCAATGGAGCCATATACTTTATTGTACGTATTAAACTGATTGACATAGGCTGAAAAAATAATGGTCGTAATCACAATTACAGCAGAAGCAAAAATGGAACCCGGAGAAAAAAAACGCCACTTGTTTGTGGCACTTGGTGCCAGAAAATAGATGGCCGAAACAATGAACAACACAATGAATACAACAATCAGGTAATTGAACAGCATGAGCAAGCCCGGTGTGAAGGCTGATGGAAAATATTTGAATTCATTCAGCACATTGATGGCATAGCTTCCCAGGGTTAAAAACAACACCGATAGAAAAAGTGAAATAGAAACGATGACGGATAATATGAGGGCTACAATACGGGTTTTCCAAAACGTTCGTCTTTTGCGTTTGGCAGGATCATAGCGATCAAGCATTTTCATGAGCTTTACAAAACCGTTGGTAGAAAAATACATGGCCGTAAAAAAACCTAATGAAAGTAAGCCTCCTCGCTGGTTCTCTAAGATATCAATCAAGGTTAATTTGATTGCATTGAAGGTATTTTTGGGAATGACCGTAGCCAAAAATGCAATGATTTCATTGGCATTATTGCCAAATGGCAAATAAGCAATAAGGGTAAAAATAAATATCACCGAAGGAAACAAGGCCAACATAAATGTGTATGAAAGTGCCGATGTTCTTATCCCAATATCACGCGTATCAACCCAACGCAAAAAGAATTCGGTAACGGCATACCAACTTACTTCCTTATTTCCCGGAAATGGCTTGCTATCAAGAAAGGCAATGATCTTCTTGCTCAATAAACTTCTTAGTATATAGTTTTTAATTTTACGCAAAATGTGGCGCAAGGGCTTGGATTAAAAACTCAGGACTGCGGGTTATTTTTTGGTTAGACATGTCTACAAAAACCAAAATGGTTTTGCCGGTGGCAAGCAGCAATCCTGCTTCATTATGAATTTCATGTTCAAACACCATTTTCACAGTAGGCATACTTTTAATAAAGGTTGATATTTGGATGAGGTCGTCATATTTTGCAGGTTTGTGGTAATCAATATCCATATGTGCTACGGGCATCATCACGCCATTTTCTTCCATAAACCGATAGGTATAACCCAATGATCTAAGCGCTTCTACCCTACCTATCTCAAAAAATTGGGCGTAATTTCCATAATAGACATAACCCATTTGGTCGGTTTCGGCATACCTGATGCGGACTTCGGTTTTTGATGTTAGCATAAGGCTATTTTGTTTGTTGTTTTACCGCCAAATCAGCTATTGACGCTCCGATAGACAATGAAGAGGTGGCTGCCGGTGAAGGGGCGTTTAAAATATGGATGGCATTTTTACGTTCGATGATTTTAAAATCATCCAGCAATCCACCAGTGCGGTCGCATGCTTGTGCGCGTACACCCGCTTCGGCCGGAATCAAGTCATCCTCTTGCACTTCAGGTATCAATCGTTGGAGGGCTTTGGTAAATGCCGCTTTACTAAACGATCGATAAAATTCACCCATACCGGTTTTAAAGTATTTGGTGGCCACTTTTTGAAAGCCCGGCCATGTGAGCGACTCAAATAATTCGGCAACATCCACATCAGATTTTTGGTAGCCTTCGCGCTGGAATGCCAATACGGCATTAGGGCCTGCTTCAACATCACCATGTATCATGCGGGTAAAATGCACCCCAAGAAAAGGGAAATTAGGATCTGGCACAGGATAAATTAAATCTTTTACCAAATGTTTTTTATCCGGTTTAAGCATGAAATATTCCCCCCTAAATGGAATGATTCTGGTGTCGGTTTGCTCACCTGCCATCTCTGCAATCTTATCACAATACAATCCGGCACAATTCACCATCATCACTGTTTCCCATGTATTGGTTTCTGTTTGTATGTAGGTGGAGTCTCCGTTAGTCGATATGCCAGTAACTTTTTGTCCCAGGTGAACCTCCCCTCCCATCGATATAACAAGTTCAGCCAATTTTTCACATACTTCTGTATAATCAATGATACCAGTGTAAGGAACCCTAATGGCTTTTACTCCATTTAAATGTGGCTCAAACTCTGCAATTCGCTCTTTCTCTAACATGAAAATTTCAGTAAGGCCATTTTCGTGTCCACGTTTATACAGTTTTTCCAATTCAGGAATTTCATTCTTATCTACTGCAACAATTAGCTTGCCACACAATTCATATTTCACTTGATATGTATTGCAAAAATCGATAAGCATATTATAGCCATTAATACAGTTTTGCGCCTTAAGACTACCGGGCTTGTAATATATACCTGAATGTATTACACCGCTGTTGTGGCCAGTTTGGTGAGAAGCGACAGCATCTTCTTTTTCAAGTACGGCTACTTTAAATGTCGGTTGTTTTTTTAGTATATGAAAAGCCGATGACAGGCCTACGATGCCACCGCCAATCACTACAATATCATACTTCATATAATTTGTTTACTGATGTGGCGGCAAGATAAGATGACAGATGCTTACTTCACAAACCAATTATTGCACATTTTGATAAATAATATCAAATATATTGTGTTGTAAAAATTGTAAGCAAACATATAAACTATGTCGCTCCTACGGAGCTAGATTGATAGTAGGCTTATATGCAGCAGAAGAAAATACTTCATAGAAGCGTCTTCTCAAAAGCTAATAATAATCTTATATCATGAGCCATGGAAGGGCGATATCAATTATTAATACTTTAACTCCAATTGATGACTAGATTATGTAAGCAATAATATCGGAACTCACACATGCTATTTCACAACCAACTTGCTAACCATGCCCTCTCCCCTTTCATTTACAAAACGAATAAAATAAATACCCGCATCAAGCATTTGCAACGAAATGGTTTCAGCATCTGTAATTAACTTTGATTCTATAAGTATTTTTCCGGTCATATCAATCAGTTTGTATGTGCAGGATTTTGCGCCACTTATATGTACCAATTGCGAAGCTGGATTAGGAAAAATGGTAATATTATTTTTCCATTCATCACTTTCATGTATAGAAGTAGAATTACATATCAATAAATTCAAGATTTTCCATATATCTTCTACTAAAATTGTAGGCACTAAACCTGCATTTCCTGATGGCTGATTGCCCATTCGAACCATGACGAGTCCTTTTGAAGGTGCAATACACAATACCTGTCCATTTTTACCTAATGCGGCATACATATCTGATGGTGCAGATGGTGCCCAAGATCCCGGAAAAACTGTTTGCAATTGAGGAATCATAAATGAGGACTTGCCATTGAGCCACCACAAATACCCATACGATAAGTTAATATTTTGTGATGTATTAATCATTTGACTTAAATATGCTGAGTCTGATAACACAGTTGTACTTGCCCATTTACCTTTATTTTGCATCAGCAATCCAAAACGGGCCATGCTTCGCATATTGCTATAATACACGTTGTTAAAACTTCCGGTTCTAAACCATAAACCATTCATCCCCGTAAGCGATTTTATTTTTTGATTGGTGTATATATTATAGTCTTTGTTGGTTGCTGTAGCTACTACGTCTTCTATTAAAGTATAAGGCGCATTGTGATAGGCCCATCTTGTTCCTGGCTCAGTCAGGTATTTGAGACAAGTATCAATCGTACAATCAACATCGGGTACATTATCATCCAATCCGGATGTCATTGTTAGCTGGTGGCGAATGGTAATTTTTTCTTCTTGCTGGGTGGTTAAACTGGTCCAACCAGAGCCTAAGTATGTTGAAGTGGTATCATATATGTTGAGTTTGCCTTCTTCCTGTGCTTTCCCGACCAAAAAAGCAGTTAACGATTTTCCTGCTGAAGCCCAATACCAGATGCTGTCGCGTGTATGATTACCATAATATTTTTCTAATACAATTTTACCATTTTTCAAAAGCATGAAGCCTTTGGTATCTTGATTATCCAAGTATTCATATAACGTGTCGATATACTGAGTGCACCAACCCAGTGAGGCAGGCGAAACGGTATCCCATATATTACCTGTAAGTGGAGGAAAATAAATCGATTGGGCATTTACCTGCATAAGGCAACCCCATAATATGAAGATGAAAAATAACTTTTTCATAGAATATAATTTACAGCAAGGTAGCGAAATGACAGTTAATGAAAATTAAAACTTATCACCATTTACCATGCTGATTCTTGTTACCAAAAAAATGGTAAACAATGCCGATACGATAGAAATGGCACCCACCCAGTTGTAATTGAGCAGCGTTCCATCTGCCTGTTTGGTAATAATCATGCCTGCTATATAAGAGGATAATCCTGCGCTGAGTTGTTGCATACTGCTTACAATACTCATAAAGCTTCCACGGTTTTCAGGCTCAACCGTAGCGGTAACCATGGCCTGAGCAGGAATAAATCTTCCACCAGACATCACGAAAAAAAATGTGGTAGCGATTAATGCAATCCATAAAGCAACTTCTGGCATATGGGTTATAAAAAACACCGGAATGGTGGAGATGGCGACAAATATTTGAAATATCTTTTTCTTACCATATTTATCAGCCCACCTGCCAATCATTGGAGAGGCTACCATATTCATTGCTCCGCCAAAAAGATAAATGTAAGCAAGCTGGCTTTCTTCAAACCCAACATTAGACACCATATAGGGACTTAGAAATGGAATAATGGAAAAATGTCCGAACATAATCACCATCATCAGTGTAATGGCTTTGCGTTGATTAGGATTTGACCATATAGAGCCAATTACTTTTTTAAAAGAATTTTCATTATTTGCAACCACATGTCCGGAAATATTAGGAACAAATTTCCAAATCATGTACATAATTGGCAATGCCAGAGCAGCTAAAAAAATAAAGGGCGTATTCCAATTATAATGAGTAGCAATAAACAAACCGAATGGAACACCAAAAACAGATGCCATAGAAAAGGCAGCCATCACATAACCCATTGCTTTCCCTCTTCTATCAAAAGGAATGGTATCACCAATGATAGATAAAATCACAGCACCCAACACGCCACCAAAAAGACCGGTAAAAATGCGTGCAATAATTAAGGTCAAATGATCGGGAGCTAAGCCGCAAGCAAGCGTTCCAATCAAAAAGCCGGTATATAGCATCATCAAAAACTTTTTGCGATCAAATCGGTCAATAAAAAAGGCGGTAACAAATCCGGAGAATCCTGCGCTAAAAGTGTAGGAAGAAACAATAAGGCCAAACTCGGTTGCTCCAATTCCAAAAGTGCGCATCAACTGTGGACCAAGCGGCATCATAATCATGAAATCCATGATATTGGTAAAATTGATGGCTGCTAGGGTAAATAATAGTAAGCGCTCCTGATTGGATTTCATTGGTACAAATCAAAGATTAAGCTTTATTACATAAAATAAAACTTATACACGTGTTACCTTATCAATGTTACTGTTCCATTTACCGACTGTATTTCTTGACGCGTTACAAGCTTGTAATTAAAAATGTAATAATAAACACCCGCGGCACAATCTTCTCCTGTATTTTGAATTTTTCCATTCCAATTATTGCCATCATTTCCATTTCCGTCCGTATTCGATTCAAATACCAAGCTACCCCACCTGTTGTAAA
>JBIINH010000186.1:0-3753 GCA_044337585.1 Bacteroidia bacterium | reverse complement strand
ATGAAGTTTGCTCCTAATACGTGAGCACCCGGGGTGTTCCAATTGACGTATGAATTTTGGTTGTCAAATGAAGTATACATATAAGGACGAGCATAATTGTATTCATATTGAAGATCGAGATTATTGATGCCGAAAGCGTCAATGTATTTGATGCCTGCTTGAACTGCATATTTGTTATTTACCCATCCGGTTCCAAAATTTCCCAATACAAATTCTGCAATCACCATTTGCCCGTAAAGGCTAAAATGATTTAAAAAATTCCATTTAAAATCAGCACCAATAATTGCTTTATCAGGACTGTTTAAGCCATTTTCAACTGCTTTCATAAATATGATAGGATTCAGGTATTCAGGGTCAAAACCTTGCTGCTGGAAATTAGAGTCTCGATAAAAAAGTACGGTTTGAAAAAATCCAATACTTACATTTTTTATTATGTTGTAGTTTAGATATTGTGTAGCAAAATGTGTTCGCTTAACCTGAGCATTATTTCTGCCATTTCCAAAAGGTGCATATTGATAAAGTGAACCGTAAATATTGGTATAGTTTATTTTCCAGATATGTGTGTTGATGCGCGCAAACAAATGCGGACGTGAAACTGAGCTCATGTAAAAACTGCGATATCCGTTTCCCAAAACATTGTTTCCATGACCAAATTGAACATCAAAATATTTATTCAACTTAACCGTAAGGTACCCATTAGCTCGAAAATAGTTAAAAGTAATTGTGTCTTTGGTTTTTAAAAATGCTTCGCCAGGAATTACGCTGTATTGGTCATAGTATGATTTTATCCTATTGAATGGGGTGAAAATTTCGTTTTGTAGAGTAGTATAAATACCAACATTTTTCCCAATGCGTGCACGCATTTCTACACCTCGGCTATCCAAATACACAGTATTTGCATTTCCTTGTTCCTTGCCTGCAAACATATATAATATGGGATTTATTGCTAGACTAAATTCATCGTTTTTTACACCAAATAAAGCGCTTTTGTATTTATACGCTTGTTTAAGTAATATTGGCTTTTTGCTTAATGTGTTTGATTGGGTATATTCAAAATTGTCATTTAGAATATAGCGCATATTAAAATAATCTTGTTTGGAAAGTTTAATACCGCTGACATTGTAGTTTTCTACAAATTCGGTTATTTCTTTTCTTCGATAAAATCCAGAACTTGTATTGAACAAATGAGGTGAAGCAATACTATCTTGTTTTATTTCAAGACGAGTTAGTTGGTATGTAGTTAAGTTGTCTGGAAGTAGATAAGCGCTTTGGGCAAAGCTTAATAATGGCATAAATAAATATGCCATCCAAAAAATATACCTATACTTAAACTGAATTATATATGACATTCGCGCATGCCTATGTTTAAACGAATTCCCAAAGAAAGATAAATTGTATCGGAATCAAAATAGTCGATTGCTGCCGTTTGTTTTCGATAGACAAATTGTAAATCAATAAATAAATTATGTTTGGGCATCCAAGTTACATTTTGCTGGAAAATGAAAATTTCATTTCTGACTCCCTGTCCAATTACATTGTTGTAATCCATCATGCGTGTATCATAACTTAGCCCAATATTACGCCCCCAATTTGATTGATTTGTATCATTGCCTACCATTTGGTAAATAAAATGATTAGATAACAGTAATCGATCTAGGGGTTGCCATTTACTGAGTATCACAGTCTCCCTAAAATTTGCACCCAATGGATGAGCCAAAGGTTGGTTGTAGTTGGTATAAGAATTACGTGGGTCAAAGGAGGTGTATGAATATGGATTAGCTTGATTATACTCAACTTGTATATCTAAGTTGGATATTCCTAATACATCTATATATTTTATACCCAATTGGTAACATTCTTTGTTTCCCCACCAGCCTGTTTCTGTAAAACGTTGTTTGAAATTAAGTTCTGACAATACAAACTGACCATATAAGGAAAAGTGTCGTAGAAAATTGTACTTAAATTCAATACCAATAATATTCTTATCAGGACTATTTCTTGCATTATCAATTGCGTTATAATATATAATTGGATTCAAGTATTGTGGATCGTAACCTGTGTGTTCATAACCTGAGTCACGATTAAATACGGTTGTTTCAAATAGTCCAATATTTAAGTTCTTTGTCACATTCATACTTAAATGTGTAGTGGCAAAATATTTTTTTGGAATAACATTCTGACGAGATGTAAATGGTAAGTAGTCATATAGATATCCCCAAATATTGGTATAATTTATTTTCCATATTCGTAAGTTGCTTCTTAATGATAAATTGTTAGGTGAGAAATCTGAACGCATGAAAGAGCGAAAGCCATTACCAATTCGATGCGTAACATGGCCAAATTGAAAATCAAAATATTTTTCGGTTTGGAAGGCAATATAGGCTGTGTGATCCCAATAGCTAAAATAAGCTGTGTCGCTTGGTGTGGGTGGTGCATTTGTATAGATAAATGTTCGTCCCGGAATTACATCAAAGTCTCTAAAATAAAGTCTGTTCCATGTATTCATTCGTTGAATTTCTTCTGAAAGAGAACTGAAAAAGGATAAACTTTTACCGATTCGCCCTCGTATGCTTATGCCTCTATTTACAAAATGAATAAATTGATTATTCAATGCATGATCATACTCGGGTTGTACATATAATATTGGATTTATAACCAAATCAAAATCAGGGATATTTAACATATACATCGCAGATTGATATTGATACAATGATGTTTTTCCAACCTTTCTAACTGATTTTTTAGCGGTATTATTTGAATATTCAGGATTGTCAATTGCTAAATATGTAAGATTGAACCGATCTTGCTTGCTCCATGTATCTCTAGTAATTAAAGAATCTGACAATAAAGCAATAGTTTTTCGTCTATATGCTTTAGTTGATGTGTTCAACTTGGTAATATCATACAATTCACCTTGTTTAATTTCAGTTCTATCTATGATGTGCATACTGTAATTATCATAAGGCAGATATGCACTTTGCGCACGCAAACCCAATGCAATAAATAACAATAATGACGTATAAAAGAAGCGAAGCATCAAAGCAAAACTAACAATTAATTCCAAAATATTATTTTGCACACGATGAACGAACTTGAAGCCAAAATCAGAATTGATAATTTAACATCACAAATCAATAAGCACAACTACCAATATTATGTTTTGTCGCAGCCAGGTATAACTGATTACGAATTTGATATGATGTTAAAAGAACTTGAGCAATTGGAACAACATTTTCCACATCTTGCCTCACCCGATTCGCCTTCGCAAAAAGTAGGCGGAGCCACAACCGAGTCTTTTGTTCAGGTTGTGCACAGATATCCCATGATGAGCCTTGCCAATACATACAGTAAGGAAGAACTCACCGATTTTGATACACGGGTAAAAAAGGGACTCAATAGCGAAAAAGTTGAATATGTATGCGAATTGAAAATTGACGGATTGGCCATCGGTATCACTTACAAAAACGGCAAACTGTTGCGGGCAGTTACCCGTGGCGATGGCATTCAGGGAGATGATGTTACTGAAAATGTAAAAACCATTAAAAGCATTCCACATGTTCTTAAACCAGGAAATTTTCCCGAAGAGTTTGAGGTGCGAGGTGAAATTTTTATGCACAGGGCAACCTTTGAAAAACTAAACAATAACTACCGAAAAGAACTCGAGGCCAAAGGATATGATGAAGAAGACATTAAGGAAAGGCTGTACAAGAATCCACGCAACTTTGCATCAGGTACACTTAAAATGAAAGAGTC
>JBIINH010000054.1:0-13145 GCA_044337585.1 Bacteroidia bacterium | reverse complement strand
TTACGGCCCAGCAAACTTGTTTGCCTACTTTTATAAGCTGTGCTATAATCTTTTAGTACTTCTTTTTTAAAGTCCGAAATGCTTAATTTTTCTGTACTTGCTTTACCCATAGTGCAAGTATATGTGTTTGGAAAAAGAAATTATCAATCCTCCACGCTTAAAATTTTTATCGGAAATGGTGCGATTTAAGTTTCTTTTAAGTAAAAAAGGTTTTGATTAAATGATTAAACAGCTAATTTCGCTCTATTATTTGGCACGCTAATTGCCAATTCAATACAAAATCAATAAATAGTAACACATATGAAAAAAATCATTTTATCAGCAATGATTGCCGTTGGCGCAATTTATTTATCTAATCAATTAACAACTGCCCAAACTCCTGCTACTAACAATCCTAATCAAGCAGATATAGAGTTTGAGAAAGAAGTTCACGATTTCGGTGTTATTCCTCAATCAGTTCCTGCATCATATACCTTTGTTTTTAAAAACACAGGTAAAGAGCCTTTAATTATTACCAGTGCAACAGCAAGTTGTGGTTGTACCACTCCTGAGTGGACGCGTGAGCCAATTAAAAAAGGCGAAAAAGGATATGTAAAAGCGACATATAATGCAGCAAGTGGTGGCGCATTCAATAAAAGCGTTACTGTAGTAACCAATGGAAAACGCAGCACAGTGGTGCTTACATTAAAAGGAGAAGTAAAGCCAGCAAATGAAATACAACCTGGAACAGTTAAATAAATATTGTTGACAATGAAGTATTTTGTAACCTTAATCACCTTATTGATATCGACTGTATCTTCATTTGCACAATTTGAAAATAACCCAGCGATGCAAGGGCCTGTGATTAGATTCGACCGTTTCGATTATGATTTTGGTAACATTACAGAAGGTGATTTGGCTGCATATGAATTTAAATTTACCAATGTAGGGAAGATGCCATTGGTGATATTTAATGTACAAGCTCAATGTGGGTGTACATCTCCCGAGTGGACAAAGGATACCATTGCTCCCGGTGGTACAGGTAAGATTAAAGCAGTTTACAATTCATACCAACGTCCGGGGCCGTTTGAAAAATATTTAACTGTAAAAACAAATACATTGCAGGGCGAAATTACATTAAAAATTAAAGGGGATGTTTTGCCCAAGCCCATTGAGCCTATATCTCCGGTAAGGAATCCCCAATTGGAAAATTAAATTATTGATATAATAAAAGTCCCCGTGAATGCGGGGATTTTTGTTTTATGTAGTTAATCGTATTTTTGCCCACTTTATAATTAAATAGATATGATAATCGGTGTACCTAAAGAAATTAAAAACAATGAAAACCGTGTTGGATTGACTCCTGCCGGAGTTTCCGCATTTACAAAAGCAGGACATAAAGTATTTGTTCAAGCAACAGCCGGAATTGGCAGCGGTTTTAGTGATGATGAATACAAAAAAGCCGGAGCTGGCATTTTAAAAACAATTGCTGAGGTTTATACAAAAGCCGACATGATTGTGAAGGTGAAAGAACCCATTAAACAAGAGTATGGCTTAATTAAGCCGGGCCAATTGTTATTTACCTATTTTCACTTTGCGTCATACGAGCCGTTAACAAAAGCGATGATAAAAAGCAAAGCCATTTGCCTTGCTTACGAAACAGTTGAGAAAAAAGATCGCTCGTTGCCGTTACTTGTTCCGATGAGTGAAGTAGCAGGACGTATGAGTGTGCAGGAAGGTGCAAAATATTTAGAAAAACCAATGGGAGGAAGAGGTATCCTTTTGGGAGGCGTACCGGGAGTGAAACCGGCAAACGTATTGGTATTAGGTGGAGGAATCGTAGGTACACAAGCGGCTAAAATGGCAGCAGGTTTAGGTGCTGATGTAACCATTTTAGATGTATCGCTTCCTCGTTTGCGTCAATTGGATGATATTCTTCCAAAAAATGTAAAAACAGTTTATTCAAATGAGTATAATGTTCGTGATTTAATTAGAACAGCAGATTTGATTATAGGAGCCGTATTGATTCCTGGAGCCAAAGCTCCTTCACTTATCACCCGCGACATGCTTAAAACCATGAATCCCGGTACAGTAATGGTGGATGTTGCCATTGATCAGGGCGGATGTTTTGAAACTTCAAAACCAACAACCCACGAGGATCCGATTTACGTGGTTGATGGTGTGATTCATTACTGTGTTGCAAATATGCCGGGAGCAGTTCCTTACACATCTACCTTAGCTTTAACCAATGCAACGCTGCCTTACGGGTTACAACTTGCAAATAAAGGTTGGAAACAAGCATGTAAAGATAATGAAGAGCTATTGCTTGGGCTAAATGTAGTAGACGGAAAAGTAGTTTACAAAGGAGTGTCTGATGCATTTAATTTAAAGTATACAGACGTTTCGGAAGTATTAAAATAAATGAAACCATTTTAACATATGGCGGTGTGAAAACACCGCCTTTTTTTTGCTATGAAAAATATTGCCTTCTTTAGCTTTTTGCTTTTATCCTCATTCATGCAAGCGCAGCATAATGATATCTATTCACAACTAATTGGTCAAACCGATTCGTGTTTCTATTATATCAAAAATGGAAAAGTAGCAAATGTTTACGATCGGTTTTCAGATGATATGAAGCGACAACTCTCAGTTTCGCAAATGGAAGACACCTGGGCAACCATGGAAATGCAGGTAGGTGAATTATTGCAAGAGAACCCAACCTCAATAGATGAGTTGAACGGAAATTTCATTGCAACCAAACTGCTGAAATTTGAAAAGTATAGCCTTAATTTTCGGGTAACGTATGATTCCGCTCATCAAATTGTTGGGTTATTTTTTCTTCCGGGCACACAAGGCTACAAAACACCTGAGTATGTAAATTCCTTAAATTTTACAGAGTATAAAATCACTTTTGGCAAAGAACCTTATTTGATTGAAGGCACATTGAGCTTACCACGTTCCAATACCAACGCACCTTTGGCAATTATTGTTCATGGTTCTGGTCCTATGGATCGAGACGGCACAATAGGTCCAAATAAAATCTATAAAGACATTGCATGGGGATTAGCATCAAAAGGAATTGCCACGTTTAGGTATGATAAGCGCACATATACCTACGGAATGTTGATGTTAGGTAATAAAGATGCTGAAAAAATGACAATTGAAGATGAAGTTGTAATCGATGTTTTATTGGCTATAGAAACCCTAAGTAAACACGCAAATATTAATCAAAAACAAATTTGGATAGTGGGACACAGCCAAGGCGGAATGGTGGCACCACTGATTGCAACAAAATCGAAAAAAATTAAAGGGATTATAATGCTTGCTGCTAATGCAAGGCCATTACAAGATTTGCTCATTGAACAAGTAGCATACTTGCAAAAAACAGGAGAAGACCAAAGTGATGCCTCTAAGCAAAAAACAGCACAAATAATCAGGCAAGCTAATTATTCAAAACAAGCTAATTTGTCAATAAATACACCAACCGATTCATTGCCTTTTGGATCAAATGCTGCTTATTGGAATCACCTGAATAAATACAATCAAGTGAGTACTGCTAAAAAAATCAAGAAAACACGCATACACATCATGCAAGGACAAAGAGACTATCAGGTAACTGTCGAAGACTATAATATTTGGAGAAAAGAATTGGGTGAAAAAGCAGATGGGATATTGTATGAGAAACTAAACCATCTATTTATGGAAGGCAAAGGCCAGCCCAATCCGGCAGAATATATGAAGCAAAACAATGTTGCCATACAAGTTATTGACCAATTAGTCCATTGGATTAAAACTCCTTAAATTCAACGTGTTGGAACGTTTAGAATTCAATTACTGATTTCCCAATAAACACTATCTTTGCAAACTTTATTTTTATAACACATGGACAAATTTTCATACATATCCAATGCAGATGTTAATGCCATCGATGATTTGTACAAACAATATCAAGCAGACGCAGAATCGGTAGACTTTGGTTGGAAAAAGTTTTTTGAAGGCTTTGAAATGGGCCAACAAAGATTTAACGGCAATACCAAATCGGTTGCAATCAGTGAAGATTTTCAAAAAGAAATTAATGTCCTTAATTTAATAAAAGGATATCGCACCCGTGGACATTTGTTTACCAAAACCAATCCGGTGCGCGAACGCAGAAAATATGAACCTACACTTGCTGTAGAGAATTTTGGCTTAACGTCAACCGATTTGGATAAGGTATTTAATGCAGGTATTGAAATTGGAATCGGAGCATCAAAATTAAAAGACATTATTGCTTTGCTTGAAGAAACCTATTGTGGTTCCATTGGAGCTGAATATGTATATGTGCGCGAACCTCGTAAACTTGAGTGGTTGAGCAAAAAGATGGAAGGAGCAAAAAATAAGCCCAACCTAAGTATTGATAAGAAAAGGCATATTCTTCAAAAGCTTAATCAAGCAACCGTATTTGAAAATTTTCTTCACACAAAATTTGTAGGTCAAAAAAGATTTTCGTTAGAGGGGCTTGAAACCCTTATTCCTGCTTTGGATACCGTAATCGAATGCGGTGCAGATTTGGGAGTTAAAGAATTTGTTTTAGGCATGGCACATCGAGGTAGGTTAAATGTGCTTGCAAATATTTTAGGAAAAACATACGAACAGATATTTAAAGAATTTGAAGGCAAGGCATTTGAAGAAGCCCTATTTGAAGGGGATGTGAAATACCACTTAGGGTACTCAAAAGAAGTGGTGACCAGCACAGGAAAATCAGTTCACCTTAGCTTGGCTCCCAATCCATCACACTTAGAAACGGTTAATCCTGTTGTGAAAGGGATAGCCAGGGCATGGCTTGATAAAAAATATGAAATGGATATTGATGCGGTAACACCAATTCTAATCCATGGTGATGCTTCTGTTGCAGGTCAAGGTATTGTTTACGAAGTATTACAAATGGCCGGATTAAAGGCATACAATGTTGGTGGATGCATTCATATTGTAGCAAACAATCAAATCGGATTTACCACCAATTATGCGGATGCGCGCACTTCAACTTATTGCACCGATGTTGCCAAGACCACTTTATGCCCGGTATTCCATGTTAATGCAGATGATGTAGAAGCGGTAGTATACACAGTACAACTTGCTATGGAATACCGTCAGGAATTTAACAGCGATGTATTTATAGATTTATTAGGTTATAGAAAATACGGACACAATGAAGGAGATGAGCCCCGTTTTACTCAGCCTAAATTATATAAAGCGATTGCCTCTCATCCAAATCCAAGAGAAATTTATAACCAAAAATTACTAACTGCGGGAAGTGTTGAAGCCGACCTTGCAAAAGAAATGGAGGCAGAGTTCAGGGGTATGTTGCAACAAAAACTCGAAAGTGCAAAAGCAGGAGATGCCATGCCACAAGATAGTTTTGTAAAAGAGTTGTGGGAAGGATACCGTACACCTGCTGAAAAAGATTTTTTGCAACAACCTACTACAGCAGTGGATGAAAAAATATTCAATGCACTTGCACAAAAACTTACTACCATACCTAATGGATTTAAAGCATTCAGTAAAATCGAAAAATTATTCAATGACCGTAAGAAGATGATTGTTGATGGTACATTTGATTGGGCAATGGGCGAACTGATGGCATACGCAACCTTATCTCAGGAAGGCCATGCCGTTCGTATGAGTGGTCAGGATTGTGAAAGAGGAACATTTTCTCACAGGCATGCCATCATCAGACAAGAAGACTCAGAAGATGCCTACAATACTTTTGAGTCTCTTGCAGAAGATAAAAAAGCTCCAGTTGAGTTTTATAATTCATTACTTTCTGAGTATGCTGTATTAGGTTTTGAGTATGGCTATTCTATGGTTACGCCAAAAGTACTTACGATTTGGGAAGCGCAGTTTGGCGACTTTTCTAATGGAGCGCAAATCATCATTGACCAATACATCAGCAGTGCTGAAACCAAATGGAAAACACACAGCGGACTCACTTTATTACTTCCGCATGGATACGAAGGTCAAGGTCCTGAACACTCATCAGCAAGGCCTGAGCGATTTTTGCAATTGTGCGCCAACTGGAATATGCAAGTATGCAACATCACCACCCCCGGTAATTACTTTCATGCATTAAGAAGACAATTGCACCGAGACATCAGATTGCCTTTAGTGGTAATGACACCAAAGAGTTTGTTGCGTCATCCACTTTGTGTAAGTGCATTATCTGATTTTACAAAAGGTTCGTTTCAGGAATTGATAGATGATGCGTATGCTGACATTAAAAAAGTGAAAAAAGTACTCTTTTGCTCAGGCAAAATATATTATGATTTGTTGGAAGAGCAGCAAAAAAATGCACGTAAAGATGTGGCGATTGTGAGGTTGGAGCAACTTTATCCAATGCCTGAAGCTGCAATGGATGCAGTGATGGAAAAATATAAAGGAGCTACTTATCATTGGGTACAGGAAGAGCCAAAAAATATGGGTGCTTGGACATTTTTACTTAGAAGAGAAGAGAACTTTAAATTGAAACTTATTTCACGTAAAGCTAGTGCATCTACGGCAACAGGTTTTGCAAAAGTACATGCCAAAGAGCAAAGACAAATTGTTGAAGAGGCATTCTCATAAAAAATTAAGAATAGCCACCTTTGGTGGTCATTCTTTATTTAAATGATTGATTTAAAAAATATCCTTAACAAAGCACATCGAGAATACAATTCATTCGATTTTATAGAGAATGATCCGATATGTATTCCTCACATGTTTACCCAAAAACATGATATAGAAATTATGGGTTTGTTTGCAGCGGTTTTTGCTTGGGGGCAACGGGTAACTATTATCAATAAATGTAAAGAACTAATTAACCGTATGGATAAGGCTCCATATGATTTTGTAATGAATCATAAGCAAAAAGATTTGAAGCGTTTGGTTGATTTTAAACACCGAACATTTAACGATACAGATTTGCTTTATTTCATATCATTCTTAAATCATTGGTATCATTCAAATAATTCATTAGAAGATGCATTTAGTAAAGCAACAAAGGCAAGTGATATGAATATTGAGTCTGGATTAAATCATTTCAGGAACCAATTTTTTTCTTTGGAAGAAGTTCCCCATCGCACACGCAAACATATTGCTTCGCCAATACAACACTCAGCTTGTAAAAGACTTAATATGTATTTGCGTTGGATGGTTAGAAAAGATAAATCAGGTGTTGATTTTGGATTGTGGAATAAAATTAAACCACACCAATTGGTTTGTCCGCTTGATTTGCATGTAGAGAGGGTCGCAAGAAAATTAAATTTGCTAACTAGAACCCAAACAGATTGGCAAGCCGCAGTAGAACTTACAGAAGCACTCAAAAAATTTGATGCCAATGATCCCGTTAAGTATGACTTTGCATTATTTGGATTGGGAATAGCTGACCGAATGTAGCATATTGCAAATACTAAAAACACTACTTTATGCTTACCTATTTTATTTCTTATAGTGATATTGAAAGCAGGTTTATTCAACTGCGTTTTTCAATTACACAAATTCATCAGGATACCTTATACCTTCAATTGCCATCTTGGCGCCCCGGTAGATACGAGTTACAGAACTTTGCAAAGAATATTCGAAAATTTAGGATTGTTGATGATCAGGGTAAAAATATACGCTATACGAAAACAACAAAAGACCGCTGGGAAATTTATACCAAAGGAGTAAATGAAATCAATATTGAATACGAATATTTTGCTAACCAACCTGATGCCGGTGGAAGTTTTATATGTAATGAATATCTATATATTAACCCAGTAAATTGCATGATGTATGTAGAGGGTAGAATGGATGAACAATACACGCTTCATTTTTCTTTGCCAAACGATTACCGTATTGCATCACAACTCACTCTGATATCTAATCATACACTTTCAGCACCCGGATTTGATTACTTGGCAGATTCTCCGCTCATTGCCTCCTCATCACTTGAACTGCATTCTATTTCGGGCACATTTAATGCAGAGCCATTTACCATCAATTTATGTTTTCAGGGCAAACATCCTTTTGATGTTGAACGCTTGAAGAATGACACATTAACTTATGTAAAATTTCAAATAGAGACAATGGGGGATATGCCTGCCAAAGAGTTTCATTTTATTTATTTGATGCATGAGCAACCTTTTAGGCATGGGGTAGAGCATCTTAATTCAACTGTCATTGCAATGGGACAATTTGAAAACCAAACTACTGAAGAGTATTACAACGACCTATTGGCTATAAGTTCTCATGAGTTTTTTCACTTGTGGAATATTAAGCGTATTAGGCCAGTAGAGATGTGGCCTTATGATTTTACAAAAGAGAATTACTCAACATTGGGATATGTATATGAAGGCATTACTACCTATTTAGGCGATTTGTTTTTGTTGCACAGTGGCGTTTGGAGTGAAGAACAATATTTACATAGCTTATCAGGAGATATGCTGCGCCATTTTAATAATGAAGGAAGGCATAATTATTCTCTTGCAGAATCATCTTGGGACACATGGCTTGATGGATATGTGCCTGGGGTAAAAGGCCGGAAAATTTCAATTTATATTGAAGGACTTATTGCTGCCTGGTGTGCAGATGTGATACTTATAGAAGAGACAAAAGGTAAATTTAGATTATATGATGTGATGAAGGAAATGTATCGCCAATTTTATAAGCATCAAAAAGGATACTCAGCCGAAGATTATAAACATATTTTAGAGCTATTCAGTGGTACCTCATTTAACACTTATTTTGACGAATTAATTTTGGGCAAAGGACATTTTGATAGATGGGTAGAAAAAATAACATCCAAATTAGGAGTTCAGTTTGTGTCTAATACATTACTCAATACCCTGATAATCATTAATAAAGATATAAAATCTGAATTAAATAGAAAATGGATTGACAATTAATCAAGCATTATTTTATATTCGAAGTATACAATAGACTATATACTCAAAATGCATAAACTGGAATTGAATTGTGCTTTATGTGATGCATCATCTATATCATTTTTACAATATTGCACGCCTGAACAATATACACTTATCATGTCTAATAAATTATGTAACCACTATAAGAAAGGGGAACATATTTTTTATGAAGACAGTATGCCTATTGGCCTGCATTGCCTTAGTTCTGGCGTTGTAAAAATGGTTAGAACTAATAAAGAGGGAAAAGAGCAAATTCTGCGTTTTGCCAAACCGGGAGATTTTTTAGGCTATAGAGCACTAATCGCAGATGAGCCTTTGGTAGCAACTGCTATTTGCTTAGAAGATGCAGTATGTTGCTTAATACCCAAAGATATATTTATTGAATTATTAGAGCAAAACCCAATCATTAGCCGCAATATGTTGAAAGCACTAAGCCATGATTTAGGAGTAGCAGAAGAAAGAATACAAAGCTTAGCTCAAAAAAGCGTAAGAGAAAGGTTAGCAGAAGCATTGCTATTTCTTCATGATACATTTAATGCTGAAAAGAATGCAACGGATGAAGTTATTCATGTTACATTACCTCGTGAAGACATAGCTAATATTGTAGGTACAGCAACAGAAACTGTAATTAGGTTGCTTTCTGAATTTAAATCGGATAAATTAATTGAAGTGGAAGGGAAGCGAATAAAACTACTCGATAAAGAGAAGCTTCAAAAAATATCTCATGCTACCGTTAACTAAGTTTTAAAAACGGTAGTTTACACCTAAGTTGATTCCTAAAAGTTGATAGGTTTCCATATATTTAACAATATCTTTGTATTCGTAAAGTAAGATATTATTTCTTAATGAAGCCAGCACATCTAAATTCTCTGATAATTCGTATGCAACGCCAAATGAAGGCCCAAAAATAATGCTATTCCTGTTTTTTGCTTGTGCTACAACAGATGCTGATTGCATAACTAGGGCATATCCTAAGTCTAGTGCAAAAAATGGCTTAATCTTACTTGGTTCTTTATCTGCAGTAGTTCCTAAAAAATAAAATTCAGCACCAACCGTTACTGGTATGATACTGAGATTAGCATCTGTAACGGGTTGATTTACCCCATCAATCTTTATTGATTCAAATTTACCCATGTAATATCCGCTACCTACATTTAGTCTCAAGTGGTCATCTATCCAAAAACCAACTTTTAGATTGGCACCTATCCCACTTTTGATATCTCCTGAATATTCCGTTAAAGGAATTCCATATTGCGCAGTTGCCTGAATGCTTACTTGTGCATTTGTGTAGTAGAAAGTGCTAATCAATAATAAGCTAGTAAGTATGCTTTTGTACATAATTGTTATTCTTTGAAGCGCAATGTAGGAAATCTGCATGAAAAACAAAAAGCCCGACAATTTTGTCGGGCTTTTAATATAGGTTACTTTCTACTTTAAATTAGAAAAGGATAATACCTAAACGGATTTGACCAATTGTTTGAGGTAAAAGACCAAAACCTGAAGATGAACTACCCAAAGCTTTTACAGTTGTTGAAGTACCACCAGCTGATGATGTAACTTCAGAATCAGCAGTTGAAGAAGAACGGAATAATCCCAATCCTAATTCAGCACCGAAGTAAACTCTTTCAGTAATGTAATAGTCAGCACCAATCATTGCATTGAATGCAATAGAAGTAATGCCACCACCAGATTTTTTGTAAGAATCACCAGTTGCTGTAATAGCAGTTCCATTAGCAGAGTTGGTTGCTTCAGTAGTTGAAGATTGTGAACTGAAACCAAATTCAGCACCAATGTATGGCGATAATTTTTCAGTTCCTTCCAAGTGCTTCTCAATACCCAATGCAATACCAAAGTTTGTACCTTTAGTTTTGATTTCTCCTGTAATTAATGGAGTAGTTGGTGCATTGTCAATGTTTTGGGTGTTAGTTCCCATTCCAAATCCAAGGTTTGCTCTTACTGCCATTCCTTCATTTAAGAAGTAACGGAAACGGAACATTCCTACAGGGATGTTTAACGTTGTTGGGTTAGCAGGTGTACCCAATAAACTTGACAAACCGATCTCAGTCGTGATGTTTCCTGCTGCCGGTTTTTGTGCAAAAGCAGCAGCACCTGCTGCCAACATTGCTAAAGATAAAATTAGTTTTTTCATAATTTTTAAATTGAATTGATTTTAAATTCAACTGCAATTTATAAGAACTAAAATGAAAGTCCCTAATTAAATACTTCTTAATAATGTGAATAATTTATAATTACCAATCGTTTCCAAAAAGATTAACTGACATTAATCATATAAATACATGAGATGCGTCATAGTTTAGGTACTGGAGCATAAATATTTTTGACCAAATAATTTTACATGAAACAAAAAATATTGGTATTACTTGACGGTACGCCAAAATCCTTATCATTTCAACATGAGCTACTCATGAATAGCCATAAGTGGAATTCCAATTTTGACGTTACGTTTGCTTATGTAAGTCCATTATTGGAAAATTGTGAAATTGTATATTCATCCAACGAATTGAATAATAATCAATACACTTATTTAGAAATTGTTGATAAGGCATTTTCAGATAACTTGAATATAGATAACGCAATATTATTTGCAACGAAAATGATGTTGCAGGTTAATGAGCTTAAAATCCTAATGATATCAGATGAAAAAGTACTATCAGATACAGCGAAAGGATTTGATATGGTATTGTTTCGACAGACTTGTTTTGGCTGTAAGATAAGAGAGTGGGCCATGAATCATTTGTTAAGTATAGGATTGCCATTTTATATCACTACCGATTTTAATATCAATGAAGTGAAGGAGAGTTATTTTCTTTTTACAGGAAGTGATGACAATACAAAAGCAATTAAACAATATATTTATTTATTTGATAAAAGTATCGAGCACCAAATGATTCATTTAATTAGTATAGTAAATCCTTCTGGAATGCAGCACGAGAAAGTAATCTATGATTATATAAGATCAAGATTCAATAAAGTGATGGTGCAACGATTATATATTGAAGATACCCCAAGTTTTTACAAGAAAATTTTAAGTAAAGGGAAAGAACATTCTATAGTTACACATAAAAATCACACTGATTTTGTTAACTATTTCTCTCATAAAAGTAAGGCACTTGGGGATGACGTTTTAGCCAATGTTTTTATTAGCCAATAAGTATGTTAGAGAGCAAACAAATTCTACAAGATACTATTTGTTATCATTGTGGAGATAGATTTACCGGCCAACCAATATGTATTGATAAACACGATTTCTGTTGTCAAGGATGCGGCAATGTATACGAGCTTTTAAGTAAAAATAATCTATGTGATTTTTATACTATTGATGAAAATGCTGGACTCACACAAACTATTCCCGTATTGCCTGGGAAGTTTGACTATTTAAATGATAATGACGTAAGAAAAAAACTTATTGATTTTACGGATGGTCATATATCAAAGGTTACATTTTTTATTCCTTCAATTCATTGCAGTTCGTGCATTTGGTTAATTGAGAAACTCAACAAAATTGATGCTCGTATCAAACAATCCAGGGTGCATTTTACTAAAAAGGAAATTTACATTACCTACTCAAATGACATGCAATTGTCCGAGGTGGTATTGCTACTTGCCAGATTAGGATATGAACCTGCTATACATTTGAATCAATTAGAAGATGAAGTAAAAAAAGAAAATAATAATTCTTTACTGTATAAAATTGGTGTTGCCGGCTTTTGTTTTGGTAATATCATGTTAATTAGTTTTCCTGAATATTTTGGTTTAGATAGCGCTACCCAGAAAGCATTTTCAAGTATGTTTGGTTGGCTTAATTTTACCTTATCTCTTCCTGTATTTTTTTACAGTGCATCTGATTATTTTGTTAAGGCAAAAAAGCAAATCATGTCTGGAAATGTAGGTATCGATGTGCCTTTGGCATTAGGCATACTGGTTATGTTTGTAAGGAGTACTTACGAAGTGGCATCACACACTGGTATAGGTTATTTTGATACGCATGCCGGCTTGGTATTTTTCTTATTAATTGGCAAATGGTTCCAGCAAAAAACATATGAGGGTCTTTCATTCGAACGAGATTATAAATCCTATTTTCCCATTGCAGTGGGTGTCATTAAGAATGGCTTAGTAAACAGCACGGCAGTCTCAAAACTTGCTATTGGTGACCGAATCATCATTAAGAATAATGAATTGATTCCAGCTGATGCGATTTTGCTTAAAGGAGATGCTTGGATAGAT
>JBIINH010000053.1:0-13379 GCA_044337585.1 Bacteroidia bacterium | reverse complement strand
AGCCTTGTGTTTCGCTGAATGATAGTATCAAACACCAGTTGTTGAAAATGCATTTTCACCTCTTCAACAACCTGATTACTAAGTCGTAAGCGCATGTCATACATGGTAAGCAATAAGCCTTCAATTTGCAAATCAGGATTTAATTTGGTTTGAACAATTTTTACGGTGTTGAGTAATTTACCTAATCCTTCCAATGCAAAATATTCGCACTGCACAGGAATAATTACAGAATCAGATGCTGTAAGTGCGTTAGTTGTGATTAATCCTAAAGATGGTGAACAATCAATGATAACAAAATCGTATTTCTTTTTTACTTTTTCTAAAGCATAGCGCATAATACGTTCGCGATTTGGCAGGTTAATCAATTCTATTTCTGCACCCACCAAATCAATATTTGAAGGCAATACATCTAAATATTCAAATTCGGTTTTCAGAATTGTATCTGCAACTTGAGCATCGTTGATCATTACTTCATACAGACCTAATTTCACATTCACCGGATCAAATCCTAGGCCTGAGGTTGTGTTTGCCTGAGGATCTGCATCTACTACAAGCGTCTTGTATTCGAGCACAGCCAAACTTGCAGCAAGGTTAATTGCTGTGGTTGTTTTGCCTACGCCCCCTTTTTGATTAACTATCGAAATAATTTTTCCCATTTTATATTAGAATTGTTTGTTTAATTTTTTGTATGATTAGGTTTATATTTTGTTCATTAAAGTATTTTTGAACAAGAAGGTGATCAATTTTGATATATCCGAATGTGTCGAAATGCATCCCAATTACTTGTTTTGCGTTTACATACTTTGAGCATAGGGATGCATCTTTGTATCCCATTGTAAAGTTGTCTCCAATTGGCAAGATTGCAGAATCAATAAGATACTTTTCCCCAAGAAGTTTCATTTCCATATTCAAACCAGTATCGCCTGCATAATACAATGTTTTACCCTCTGACTCAATAACAAATCCTGATGCTATGCCCCCATAAGTTCCGTCAGAAAACGAACTAGAATGAGATGCATGAACCATGTTTATTCGACCAAACTCAAAATCCCATCCTCCTCCCACATTCATGGGATGAGAATTTTTTATCCCTTGCTTTTCAAGCCAACTGCATATTTCCCAACTTGCCACCACAACAGCATCCGTATTATTTGCCAAATAAACCAAGTCGGATATGTGGTCGTCATGTGCATGTGAGACTAAAATATAGTCTGCTTTTATATCATCTATAAGCACACCAGCTAGTTGAGCCAATTCATTTGGCCTTACAAATGGATCAAAAACAATGTTTTTTCCATTAATATGAAGTTGAAAACAAGAATGACCCAAATATGTGGCTTGCATAAACGCTTTATCGTAGTTTGGCGGTAAGATTAACAATTTACCTTCCTCCAAAGTAAAGTTATGAGAAGCGGCACTTTTACACGCTCTATCAACAGGGGTGTTGATAATTTATACATATTGATAAATAACTAATTGCAAATAAAAACTTGCAAAAATTAGCTTATCACAACGACTTTCTACGCTTGCGCTCGTTGGATATTAAAGTTAGTTCTCGTCCTGATTGGCCTTTAACAGATGTGTTTTCTGCTGCTCGCCTAAACAAGTATGGCAAAACAGATTCTACCGGCCCATAAGGTAGGTATTTGGCTACATTGTATCCTGCATTTGCCAAATTATAACTGATGTGGTCGCTCATGCCAAACAATTGAGAAAAATAGATCCGTTCATCATTATTTGATATCCCTTTTTGTTGCATCAACTCTGCCAAAAGTAAGCTACTTGATTCGTTATGCGTTCCAGCACACACACTAATGCGATCAATATGCTCAATACAGAATTTCAATGATGCATTATAATCCTTATCGCTTGCTATTTTATCAGGTTGAATCGGTGAAAGATAATTTTGTTCAGTTGCCCTTAAACGCTCTTTTTCCATATATGCCCCTCGAACCAATTTCACGCCAAGAAAATAATTATGTTTTAAAGCATCTTCATAACTGCTTTGCAAAAAGGCAAAACGATCATGGCGATATAGTTGAATGGTGTTATATACAATAGCTTTGGACTGGTTAAATTTTAGCATCATTTCTCTTGACAATGCATCAATAGCGTCTTGAATCCAGCTCTCTTCGGCATCCATAAATATGCGCACATTACTCTTGTATGCATGCCCACATATCATTTCTATCCGATACTTTACCCTATCAAATTCTTGCTGTTCTTCAGCATTTAGCGGTAGCTTGCTATTCACTTTTTCCAACAATGCAAATCGTGCCAATCCGGTTACCTTAAATACACAAAAAGGTATTTTCGAATTCCCTTTTGCTTTTGAAACAGTATCAATGGTTTCAGACATTGTATGATCAAATTCTGCTTCTACTTCCTTTCCCTCAACCGAATAATCTAGAATGGAACCTATTTGGTATTGGTATAGTGAATCTATTGTAGCCTCACAATCATCCATGCTTTCTCCCCCACAAAACTGGTTGAATACTGTACTTTTAATGAGTGCTTTTACTGGTAAACCAATTTTAAATGACATTTCAACTAATGTTGGACCTACCTTCACAAGCCAATTTATTCCAATAGCTTTAAACAATAAATAAGACCTTAGTAAATCCTTATTTTTCTTTGCCTTAAATGCTATTTCGGTATTATCAAATGATGGCAGAATATGATTAGTTCTTGTATTTGTATTTGACACGGATGAATATTTTTAAAACTTATTAACTTAAAAAGTACAAATTTGCGCTGGCAAAAGTAATGTTTTGAAAGAATACCACTCAAAAGAATTTCGCATATTCATCGGTAATGACGTTTTTGATACGTTGTTGCAACAGCTTATTGAAGAAGCTTACTCCCAGGTATTTGTTCTTGTTGATGAGCAAACTGAAAAATATTGCTTAACCATCCTTTCAAAATATTTACTGAATTACAACACAATTCGTATCCCTTCTGGCGAAGCCTACAAATCCTTATCTGTAGCTGAGAATATTTGGAAGGAACTCTTTAAAAACGAAGCAGATAAAAAATCGGTTATCATCAATTTGGGTGGCGGTGTTGTGGGTGATATAGGCGGATTTTGTGCCTCCATCTATAAACGTGGGATTGACTATATACAAGTTCCTACTACCTTATTGGCTATGGTAGACTCTTCAATTGGCGGAAAAACTGCTATTGATTTTGAAGGTACAAAAAATGTCATCGGTACCATCAAGCAACCAAAATCTATATATATCTACCCTGACTTTCTTGCCACTCTTCCAAAATCAGAAATACTGAATGGATACGCAGAAATGATAAAACATGGTTTGATTGCTGACAAAGATTATTGGCAAAAACTCAAGTCCATTCAATTTGATGAATGGGCTAAACTGGTAACATTGATAAACGGTTCGGTAAAAATAAAGTTAGACATTATTAAAAAAGACCCATACGAGTTGGCTGAAAGGAAAATACTAAACTTTGGCCACACCATTGCTCACGCAATTGAAGCGTATTCCCTAAAAAATGATAAAAAACCTATTTCCCACGGTGAAGCAGTTGCCATAGGAATCATTTGTGAAACCTATTTGTCAAAAACAGCGTTGGATTTTAGCAATAAGGATTTGAAACAAATTACTGACATTATTTCAAAAAGTTTTCCTAAGTATTCCTTGCGAAGCATATTGTCTCCTGAGTTAATAAAATATATGCGTCATGATAAGAAAAATGCCTATGAGCAAATACAGTTTGCCCTAATCAAAAAAATAGGCAAAGCAGTATATAATATCAATTGTAGTGACTTAGAAATTACTGCAGCTCTAAACTATTACGATGCACTATGAGTGTTTTCACACTTTCTCATCCAACAAAAATAATAGATGGGAATATTATTCTTCCAGGCTCTAAAAGTATTACCAATCGGCTGCTAATCATGCAAGCCATTAGCAATAATAAATCACCAATCAGAAACATCTCAACAGCTGACGACTCAAAATTGATGCAACAATTTGTGGGTGTGAAAAATGGCATTGTGGATATTGAAAATGCGGGAACTTGCATGCGATTTCTAACTGCTTATTACAGCCTTTTTGCAGATGATGTATTATTAGAAGGAAATATGCGTATGCATGAGAGGCCAATAAAACCTCTGGTTGATGCATTGACTCGTCTGGGTGCAGATATCGAATACGTTGAAAAAAATGGATTTCCTCCACTACGCATCAAAGGGAAAAAATTATTTGGTGGAGAAATAAATATTGATGCATCTATCAGCAGTCAATTTATTAGTGCGATATTACTTATTGCTCCCTTACTTGAAACCAAATTAATTATTCATGCATCGGGTGAGCCTACATCTGTTGCTTACAACAAACTTACTGTTGAAATGATGCGTAAAAATGGAATCAACATAGAATGCGAAAACAATAAGTATATTGTATATCCAAGTTCATACCATTTTTCAACTACTTTCTGTGAACCAGATTGGAGTGCTGCGAGCTATTTTTACAGTATTGTTTCTTTAGCCCCAAAAGCAATACTTAATATAATTGGACTTACAAAAAACGACATTCAACCAGATAAGCATGTTGATGAAATTATGAGTAAAATTGGCGTCAGTAGCCAGTTTTTAGCTGACGGTTTATATTTAAAATCTTCTGAAAAAAAATCGAAATGCCAATTGCTTAATATGTCTGATTGTCCTGATCTTGTTCCAACATTAGCAGTAACATGTGCTGGAAAAAACATTGAAACTACGTTTACCCAAATTGGCCATTTACAGTATAAAGAAACCAATAGACTTGTAGCCGTATCAAACGAATTGAATAAATGTGGTTTTAATGTATCGCACGACCAATCATCCATAAAAATTACACCTGTAAATACCGATTTCGCTTCACATCCAGTTATAAAAACCTATGGCGATCATCGAATGGCGATGGCATTTGCACCACTTGCATTAATATTTGACAAGGTTGATATTGAAAATCCTGAAGTAGTTGAAAAATCATTCCCTGATTTTTGGAATCAACTTAAGCATATTGGTTTTAGCATAGAACAATAAGCACAATTTTTGGTTTGTTATAGAGTATAATATCAATATAAAATCATCAAGCTTAATCATTACATTTGAAAAGATGTCAGGAAATAGTTTTGGAAAACTTTTTAAGATCACAACTTTTGGTGAAAGCCACGGAACCGCCATTGGCGTTGTTATTGATGGCTGCCCCGCTAATCTAAGTATTGATATCAATGATATTCATAAGGAATTAATCAGAAGAAAACCGGGCCAATCTGCGATTACCACATCTAGAAACGAAGAAGAAGTACCCGAAGTGCTTTCAGGTATTTTTGAAGGCAAATCAACTGGTGCGCCAATTTGCATAGTGGTACACAACAAAGACCAAAAACCACAAGATTATGCTCACTTAAAAGATGCATTTCGCCCATCACATGCCGATTTTACTTACCAGTCCAAATATGGCATTCGCGACTATAAAGGAAGCGGAAGGGCCTCAGCTCGCGAAACATTAGCTAGGGTTATTGCTGGGGCAATTGCCAAAATGATTTTAAGCAAACACCAAATTTCAATTCAAGCATATGTATCACAAGTAGGTACCATTAAATGTAATGAAGACTACACCAATCTTGACCTTTCAAAAATAGAAAACAATATTGTGCGTTGTCCTGAAGAAAACATTGCCAATAGTATGATAGCATTGATAGAGAAAGTAAAGCATGCTGGTGACAGTATTGGTGGTGTCATTACTTGTATTGTCAAAGGTGTGCCTGCGGGCTTGGGCGAACCTGTTTTTGATAAACTGAATGCAATACTCGGGCAAGCCATGCTAAGTATTAATGCATGTAAAGGTTTCGAGATAGGAAGTGGGTTTTATGGATGTACACAAAATGGCAGTGAGCAAAATGATGAATGGGAATTGGTAGATAATAAGCCTGTAACCAAAACCAATAATAGTGGAGGTATTCAAGGAGGAATTTCGAACGGAAACGATATTCTTTTTAGATGTGCTTTCAAACCTGCTTCTACAATAGCCATTGCCCAACAAACTGTTAATACAGAATTAGCGCCCATTACCTTAGAAGCCAAAGGAAGACATGACCCATGTGTGGTACCAAGGGCTGTGCCGATAGTAGAAGCAATGGCAGCATTGGTATTGGTTGATTTTTTATTGCAAAATAAAGCAAGTCGTATTTAATGTATTCGCCATTAAATTGTCACAAAATCGATACCTTATTGTCATTACTGAAGCATTATTTTATGTTGCGATGTTATTTATAAACTAAAATGAAATTAAAATCACTTCTTTTCTCTTTATTACTAATTGCTGCAACAGCCACAAAAGCTCAGCATTTTATTCCATGTGCTACTGATGAATATTTCAAACAACAACTGATAAAACATCCTGAAATAGCTGCAGCAGAAAAAGCCTTAAATGATTCTATTGCACAACAAGTACAGCAAATTATTATGAACAAAACCGGTAAGGTTTTATATGTACCTGTAGTGTTTCATATTATTCATGAAAACGGTGCAGAGAATATTTCGCAGGCACAAATAATGGATCAACTAAGAATTGTTAACGAAGATTTTAGAAAAAAAGCGGGAACCAATGGCGCCAGTACCGACCCATTGGCTACTGATATGGAAATTGAATTCAGACTTGCGCAATATGACCCCAACGGAAACAAACATGATGGGATAAACCGTGTTTTCAGCACACTTACCAATAATGCAGATGACAAGGTAAAACCATTGAGCTATTGGGATGCAAGAAAATATTTAAATATATGGGTGGTAAAATCCATCAACCCGAATACGGGAAAGCCCGGTACTGTTTTGGGGTACGCCCAATTTCCATGGAGCTTAAATTTCCAAACCACTACTGATGGAATTGTATTGCGCTCCGATCAGGTTGGCACGATTGGTTCGGGCCAACAATCACAAGCCGGCCGAACACTTACACACGAAATCGGTCATTGGCTGGGTTTATACCATACTTTTCAAGGTGGATGTGTTGGCGGAACATCAATAAATTGCGCAGAGCAAGGAGACTGGGTATGCGATACCCCTCCGGTGGCTGAACCTAGTTTTGGATGCAATATTGGTAGAAATAGTTGCTCAAATGACTCGCCCAACTTACCCGACATGGTAAAAAACTACATGGATTACAGTGATGGAACATGTTTGAATACGTATACCAATGGTCAGAAAACTCGTGTAAGAGGACCTATTCCAAATACAATAAATTCACGTTCTGTAATTTTTGGTACGACACCAAACTTCAACCAAAACATCACCTATGCAGGTCTTAATGCAGATGGAAGTTATATCAATGTAGCAGCATCATCTGTAAAAGCACCATACTTCTATGGGTTTGAAAATCCTTCACTCACCGCAGATGGATGGAAAATCAACAATTTCAACAATCCCAATAATGGATGGGGATTAAAATCTCAAGCGCTAAATGGAAGCCAGTCTGTTGCTATGTATAATTTTACCAATACAACTGCCTTGATGAACTCCAGAGATGGATTTCAATCACCAGAGATAGATCTATCAAGCATCAATGAGCCCTATCTTGAATTTTGGTACGCCTATGCACAAAAAAGTTTTGCTACCAATGACTCATTTATTGTGCGGTTTTCAAATTCATTTGGTATGGAAGAAACTGTACTGTTTGAAGATGCGGGTTCAACATTATCAACAGCAGGAATCATTTCGACTGATTATATACCAACTTCAGAACAATGGCGTAAGGTATCAATCAACCTCAGTCAGTATAAATCATTTACCAATGCGCGATTCAGGTTTGAGTTACTTAACCGCAGAGGCAACAATATTTATGTAGATAATTTTGCGATAACCAACGGTCCCACGGCAGTTGAAGAAAGTTTTAAATCTCAGATTAAGTTTAAAGCCTATCCTAATCCCGCATCCAAAATACTCAACATTCAATTCCAACTAAAATCTACATCTCGTATCAAGGTTGAGTTGACTGATGTGTTAGGAAAAGAAGTTAGTGCCATGTACGATAACATCCTAAATGAGGGAGGCCAAAAAATTGAATTTGATGTAAATGGCCTAACCAAAGGCATTTATTTTATTCGTTTCTCATCAGAACAACAAGTAGTTAGCCACAAAATATTGATAAATTAATAATTAAAACCTTTTTTTGACGCCTGACTTGCCAACAACTTGTCAGGCGTTTGTGTTTAAAGCTTAATAAGATTCTAAACCAAATATATATAAACTTTAAAAAAATTAGGGAAGCCAGCAATATGAAAAATCTTGTTATAGTAGAGTCGCCTGCAAAAGCAAAAACAATAGAAAAATTCCTTGGTGCTGATTTTATCGTAAAATCATGCTATGGTCATATTCGCGATTTGGCAAAAGGAGATGAAGCAATAGATGTAAAGAAAAACTTTGAACCTCATTACGAAGTGCCCGATGAAAAGAAAGCATTGGTAAATGAACTGAAAAAACTTTCAAAACAAGCCGAAATGGTGTGGTTGGCATCCGATGAGGACCGTGAAGGAGAAGCCATTTCATGGCATTTGTATGAAGTGCTTGGTCTTACAAAAGAAAATACAAAACGAATCGTGTTTCATGAAATTACCAAACCTGCAATTTTAAAAGCTATTGCAAACCCGCGAGGTATTGATAAAAGCTTGGTAGATGCACAGCAAGCCAGAAGGGTATTGGATAGGCTAGTGGGATACGAACTTTCTCCTGTACTTTGGAAAAAAATAAAAGGAAACCTCTCAGCAGGTAGGGTACAATCCGTAGCAGTACGATTGATTGTAGAGCGAGAAAGGGAAATAAATGGATTTACGTACAGTTCTAATTATAGAATTGTGGCACGATTCAATGTAGGCGGAAAGCAAATGGAAGCTGAACTAAGTAAGCGTTTTCAAACAGAATCGGAAGCATACGCATTTTTAGAAAAATGTAAGTCAGCAGAATACACGATTGAGAACCTTGAAGTGAAACCAGCTGAGAAAACGCCAGCAGCACCCTTCACAACTTCTACCTTACAACAAGAAGCCAGCAGAAAATTGGGTTATTCTGTAGGAAGCACAATGAGTATAGCGCAGAAGTTATATGAAAATGGGCATATAACCTACATGCGTACTGATTCTGTAAACTTAAGTGAACTTGCTATTGAGGCTGCAAAAAAACAGATTATCAACTCTTTTGGCGAAGCTTACAGCCGCCCTACAAGGTATTCTACAAAAAATAGCAGTGCACAAGAAGCGCACGAAGCCATTCGTCCTACTTATTTTGAAAATATAAATATTGATGGTACAGCTCAAGAAAAAAAATTATATGAGCTCATTTATAAACGCGCTATCGCTTCGCAAATGAGTAAAGCCAAAATTGAAAGAACCATTGCTGCTGTTGGCATAACTACAGTTGCAGAAAAACTAACAGCTACAGGCGAAGTACTTAAATTTGATGGCTTCTTAAAAGTATATCTTGAAAGTACAGATGACGATAATGATGACGACAACAGTAAAATGTTGCCACCATTATCGGTTGGAGAAAAACTGATATTCATAAATATGGAAGCAGATGAAAAATACAGCAGGCCAGCAGCAAGGTACACAGAAGCAAGTTTGGTAAAAAAACTGGAGGAGTTGGGTATCGGAAGGCCTTCTACTTACGCTCCCACAATTTCCACTGTTCAAAAAAGAGGATATGTTTTGAAAGAAGACAGAGAAGGCAAAGAACGAAATGTAACGTCATTGACATTGGCCAAAAATGAAATAACCAAAGAAATAAAAATTGAAAAATATGCAAGTGAAAAGTCGAAATTGTTTCCAAGTGATATTGGAATGATTGTTACCGATTTTCTTGCAAAACACTTTGAGCATATTATGGACTATAACTTTACAGCCACGGTTGAAAAAGAGTTTGACGAAATTGCTCAAGGCCAATTGAAATGGAACAAAATGATTGAAAGTTTCTATGTGCCTTTCCATAAAGATGTAGAAAAAACGACAGAAACCGCAGAAAGACAAAGTGGAGAAAGAATGTTAGGTATTGACAAAGTTTCGGGCAAAAATGTATACGCTAAAGTAGGGCGCTTTGGTCCTTTTGTGCAACTTGGCGAAAACAGCGAAGACGAAAAACCACAATATGGCAAACTTAGGCCAGGCCAGCTCATCGAATCAATAACACTTGACGAAGCAGTTGAACTATTTAAACTACCAAGATTATTGGGAGAATTGGAGGGAAAAGAAATCAAAGCCAATATTGGTCGTTTTGGACCCTATCTATTACACGATAATAAATTCATATCCATACCAAAACCAGGAGATGCATGGACAATTGATTATGAAACTGCATTAGAACTCATTGAACAAAAAAGAATAACTGACGCCAATCGCATAGCCAAAACGTTTGTTGAAGATGATGACCTCAAAATTTTAAATGGAAGGTGGGGAGCATATATAGGTTATGGTAAAGACAATTACAAAATACCTAAGGGTAAAAAAGTAGAAGAATTATCGTTTGATGACTGCATGACCATTATTAATGCAGAAAATAGCTCGGAAAAAGGAGTGAAAAAAGCAGCTGCTAAAAAAGCAGCTGAAAAGAAAGCCGCCCCAGCGAAAAAGAAAATTGCTAAAAAAACTGTAGCTAAAAAAGCTGCACCAAAAAAAACTAGTCCGAAAAAGAAATAGTTCGTGGATCAGCGTGAAGTCATATCGATGATTGCTTTGCTTGATGATGAAGACGAGGAAGTTGCGCAGCATGTAGAAAACAAATTACTATCACTTGGTATTAGTGTGATACCTGTGCTTGAAAATGAGTGGGGAAATGCTGACACATTGGTTCAACAGCAAAAAATTGAAACAATTATTCACCGAATTCAATTTCAAGGTGTATTGGCTGAACTGAAAACTTGGCGAGATAGTAGCGATAATGAGTTATTAGATGGCGTATATTTAATTGCTAAATCAAGATTTCCCGACTTAGACAAACAAAAGATTATAAATGAAATTGATCGAATCAGATTAGATATCTGGTTAGAGTTGCATAATGAACTTACTTCATTTGAAAAAGTACGTATTATCAATCATGTATTTTACAACGTACATGGGTTTAAAGGTAATACTGAAAATTACCATGACCCACAAAATTCATTTATTAATGTGGCGCTAGAAAGCAAAAGGGGTAACCCGATTATGCTGGCGGTAATTTATATGCTTATAGCGCAAAGACTCAATTTACCTGTGTTTGGTGTAAACTTACCTCAACACTTTGTATTGGCTTACAAGGAAGCCCAACAACCTGATTTCAGTGAAGATCAATTTAACACAAAGCCTAAACTAGATTACACATATGGTCGTGTACTTTTTTATGTCAATGCCTTTAATCTTGGATCTGTTTTTTCAAAGTCAAATTTGGAACAATTTTTAAGGCAAATAAATATTGAGCCACGTGTTGATTTTTTTGATGCATGTTCAAATATTGATATTATAAAAAGAATACTTCGCAACCTTGTAGTGGCTTATCAAAAACAAAATAAAAAGCAAAAATTAAACGAGATAAATGAAATGCTATCTATTCTTGGAGAGCCTCCCTTAAGTGACTATGAGGAGGGAAATCCGGAAGATTGAGCACAAGTTGATAAAATTTGTAACCTGTTCATTGAAACAATATCCAATATTAGCTTACAGCTACCACACTTGTTATTTGTGGTATTGCACTTTTGAGCCCGTTTTCAATACCTGCTTTCATTGTCATTCCGCTCATTTCGCAGCTGCTACAATTACCTTTTAGCCGAAGCCTAACTTCAAACAAATCCGTGACCTCTACAAGTTCTACATCGCCCCCATCTGCATGTAAAAATGGCCTCATAGAGTTCAGTGCTAATTCTATTTTTTCGATTATTTCTGCATTCATCATATTGAGTGTTTTTATAAATTAATTTGACTGTTGCTGCGATTGCAAAACAACTAAACCTCGAGCAACATTTTTTGCCATTTCCATAAAATATGGCATGGCTAAATTTTCATCATCAAGTACTGCAGGCATTCCTTTATCACCACCTTCTCTAACTCCTTGCACCAATGGAATTTGGCCTAAAAGATATGTTCCATTAATCTCTGCAAGTTTTGAACCTCCCCCATTACCAAATATATAATACTTACTATTAGGCAACTCGGCAGGTGTAAACCAACTCATGTTTTCAACTACACCGATTATTGGAATTTTATTAGGCAACATTTCAAACATATTTGCAGCTTTTTGGGCATCTGCTAGGGCAACATCTTGTGGTGTAGTAACCAAAACAACCCCACTAACAGGCACTATCTGTGCCATGGTTAGGTGAATATCGCCTGTGCCCGGAGGCATATCAAGAATTAAATAATCCAAATCACCCCAATCTGTATCGTTCACGAATTGCCTTAAAGCTGATGAAACCATTGGTCCTCTCCATACTACAGCTTGGTTTGCTTTAATCATAAATCCTATTGACAACAATTTTATTCCATGACGTTCGATTGGCACCATAAATTGTTTACCTTCAATTGTTGTCATTTCTGGTGTTTCATCATGCACACCAAACATGATTGGAACCGATGGCCCATGTATATCTGCATCCAGTAAACCAACCTTTGCTCCCGTTTTATATAAGGCCAATGCTAGGTTTGCTGAAACAGTTGACTTGCCAACCCCTCCCTTACCACTTACCACGGCTATGATGTTTTTAACACCTGGCAAAACCAATTTATCTTGTCTGTTGCCAACAACTTTAGCATCCATCGTGATGCTTACATCAATATCACTAGCGATTAATGTTGAAATTGCTGCACGACAGTCAGATTCAATTTTTTCTTTTAATGGGCAAGCGGGTGTTGTAAGCATGATTGTAAATGAGATCTTTTTACCATCAATCAGAATATTGCTAATCATGTTCAACGTTACCAAGTCCTTTTTCAAGTCTGGCTCTTGAACCGTGCTTAGGGCATTTAAAATAATTTTTTCGTCAAGCATATCTGCTAAATAACAAATGAGTGCGCAATTTAGCTTTTAGGCCATGAAAATATATCTTTTAGCTGTTTATATTTGTTCCCTAATTTATAAGTAAAGTACAATGTCTGACAATAAAATCATTTTCTCAATGGCAGGTGTTAGCAAAATACACCCACCGAATAAACAAGTTTTAAAAAACATCTATTTATCCTTTTTCTATGGTGCCAAAATTGGTGTACTTGGATTAAATGGTGCGGGAAAGTCTAGTTTGCTAAAAATAATTGCCGGCATTGATAAAAACTTTCAAGGCGAAGTAGTATTTGATAAAGATTATAAAATTGGCTTTTTACAACAAGAGCCCGAATTGGATGAGACCAAAACGGTT
>JBIINH010000185.1:0-3848 GCA_044337585.1 Bacteroidia bacterium | reverse complement strand
CTTTTATCAGGAGAAAAGAGACTATTTTCAAAAACTAATGAAGGGCTCAAAATTTAAAATATTGCCTTGCGAAGGCTCTTATTTTCAATTGTTGGGATATCAGAAAATAACGCAGGAAAAAGATACTGAATTTGCTGAAAGGCTAACCAAAGAATTTAAGGTCGCATCCATACCAACATCTGTATTTTATCACAAGCGCACCGATAATCATGTATTGCGCTTTTGCTTTGCCAAAGAAAATGATACCTTGGAAAAAGCGGCAGAAAAGCTGCATTTGGTAAAATAACGAAACATGAAAGTAGCCATTGTACAAACCGATTTGGTATGGGAAAATGCAGAAGCCAATCTGAATAATTTTTCAATGCTTTTGTCTGCCATCGAGGTGGGTACCGATTTGGTTGTATTGCCCGAAATGTGTACCACAGGTTTTAGTATGCAACCTCAACAGTTTGCAACGCGTACACCAAATGCGATAGAATTTTTTAAGAATCAAGCCAAGCAAAATCAAGTTGCCATTGCTTGCAGCATGATGACCGAAGAGCAAGGTAAATATTACAACCGTTTTTACTTTTTTCATCCCGATGGTAAAATAGATACCTATGACAAAAGGCATTTGTTTTCAGTTGGAAATGAGCACCTACATTATACAAGCGGACAACAGCAAATTGTCATATACTTTAAAGGTTGGCGCATCATGCCTGCGGTATGCTATGACTTACGTTTTCCCGTTTGGCTTAGAAGAACCCACAAACACGACTATGATATGCTGCTGATTGTTGCCAATTGGCCTGAAAAAAGAAGCTATCATTGGAGGCAACTGCTTATAGCACGTGCCATTGAAAATCAAGCAGTAGTAGTAGCCTGTAATAGGGTTGGAGAAGACATTCATCAGGTGGCACATAGCGGCCTGTCGGCCATCATAAATGCCAAGGGCGAGGTACTAAAAGAATTAGCAAACGACTCACAAACGATTTATGCCACACTTGATATAACGGAAATATCAGCCTGGAGAAGTCAATTTGCAGCAATAAATGATGCTGATAGCTTTGATATTAGCCATTGAAGCGTTTTTTTGTGCAACGTTTCAGTAGATATGGTATCTACTTAATGTAATTATATTTGAACAATATGAAAAAATTAACACTAATTGTAATTAGCTCACTTTTATTAAGTACAACAGTTTGGTCGCAAAGTCCTAACAAACCAAATAAACCAAACATTAAATCAGTTAGCAACAAAGGAACCTTATTGTTTGATGAAACCACCGTAAACTTTGGTAAGGTAGATGAGAATGACGGTGAACTAATGAAAGCATTTGAATACAGAAATATTTCAAACTTTCCCGTTAAAATACTTTCTGTAGAATCAGGATGTGGATGTACCATTGCAGAATATGATAAAAATCCCATACTATCTCAAAAAGAAGGCGCAATAACCATAAAGTTTGATCCTAAGAACCGTCCAGGAGAATTTGATCGTACCATCACCATTCGCACAGATGGGCAGCCTGAATATATTTACCTTCACATGTATGGAAGTGTAACCAACTCCCGAATGGAATATTTATCGTCATTTCCAATTATGCAGGGTAATATGCGCTTAACTACCAACAGGGTAAATTTTAGCCTTACAGATAGAAAAAGGGATTCGGCTGTAGTTACTTTATTAAACAACTCAAAAAAGATGATTTCAATATCAAGCGTGAAAGCACCTCCATATATCAGAGCAGAAATACTTAAACCCATGCTGATGCCTGATGATGCTTGTCAGATTAAAATCACTTATTATGGAGATTTAGCTAATGATTATGGAACAAAAAATGATGAATTGTATATTCAAACCAGCGATGATTCGGTGCCTAAAAAAACCGTTTTGGTGCGTGCTGATATCATACAAGATTTTTCAACCATGACAGAGTCTGAAAAGAAAAACGCACCGGTAGTTTTAGCAGCAACTACAGAACATAATTTTGGGGAAGTATATTTGGGCGAAATAGTGTCATACGATTTCACCATTACAAACAAGGGGAAAAGTGATTTGCGTATCAGAAAAGTGAAGCCCGACTGTGGGTGTATTGTTGGGAGCTATACAAAAGACATTATCAAGAAAGGCAAAACAGGAACAATCACCATCAAATTTAATTCAAAAGACTATCGGGGTGTGGTGTCAAAAAATATTCAGGTATTTGTAAATGATCCTAAGAATCCTGTATTGTTTTTGAAGATTAAAGCCAATGTTGTCATTCCGGGAGTTGATCCCATTTCCAAGTAAGCGAAATTTTGTCAGTCGCTATGCAGGTGGCCTATTTTTTGAAAAGGTTAATAAATAACGTAACTGTATTTACTTATGAAGAAAGTTTTTGGAATCATCATCATCAGTTGTATTAGTGGGATAACAGGAGCATGGATTTTTCATGCCATCCAACCCAATCAAGTTGTATTTTATCAAGGCAGTAATTCTCCTGTAGTTGAGCAATCAGAAATAAGTACGGTATCCGCCAAGCAGGCAATGGTTGAAAACAGTGACGCCTTTGTGAAAGCATCATCCAATACCCTTCATACGGTTGTTTTTATTAAAACAATTAGTAACCGTCAATCTTATCAGCAAGATCCGTTTTATGATTTTTGGTCGAATATGGATTTTTTCGGCAGGCGAGGACCAACAACAAGTTCTGGTTCGGGGGTTATCATAAGCAAAGATGGCTTTATTGTTACCAACCTACATGTAGTAAAAGATGCAGATGATATTGAAGTAATCACCAACAACAACAAACAGTCATATAAAGCAAAATTGATAGGCACAGATAACAGTACTGATTTAGCCTTACTCAAAATAGAAACAGATAATTTGCCGTTTATTGCTTTTGGTAATTCTGATAATCTTCAGATTGGTGAGTGGGTGTTGGCAGTTGGCAATCCATTTAATTTAACCTCAACGGTTACAGCGGGTATAGTTTCCGCAAAAGGTAGAAACATCAATGTAGTAAACAGCCGTTTTCCGATTGAATCATTCATCCAAACAGATGCGGCCATCAATCCGGGAAACAGTGGCGGGGCGTTGGTAAATGTGAAGGGAGAGTTGGTAGGTATTAATACAGCCATTGCAAGCAACACCGGGTCGTATAACGGATATGGCTTTGCTATTCCTGCTAATATTGTTCAAAAAATCATCAAAGACTTAATTGAATTTAATGAGGTGCAACGAGGGTTTACCGGAATTGATGTGACGGACATTGACTCAAAACTTGCCAAGCAATTAAATATCAATAATAATATTGGGGTATATGTTCAATATGTACTTCCGGGAGGTCCAAGCGAAGAAGTGGGAGTGAAAAATGGTGATGTGATTTTGAAAGTGAATGAAAAAGAAATTGAAAGTAAATCACTTTTTGATGAGCAAATCAGCTATTTCAGACCCGGAGATAAACTCAAGTTTACTATTTTACGAAATGGGAAAGTGAGTGACTATTATGTGAAGTTGATGAATAGGGAAGGCAATACGGCCATCCTTAGAAAACAAACAGTTTCATCAGCAACACTCGGTGCCGATTTTCAAATGGTGCCCAAAGTAGAAGCTGAAAAATATGGCATTACCTCAGGCATTAAAATTACGAATATTAAAAACGGACGTATTGGAAAAATGGGCATACCAGAAGACTTTATCGTTACATCGTTGAATAGAAAACAATATACAAAAGCCGAAGATTTGATTTATGATTTAGAAAGAGTTAGGGGGCAAATTGTAATTGAAGGAATATATCCAAATGGAACAAGGGGTTATTTCTCGTTTTATAGTTATTAATTCGCGGTATGGGAAACTTTCACCGCTTCGAGGATTGGATTGTATTT
>JBIINH010000052.1:0-13584 GCA_044337585.1 Bacteroidia bacterium | reverse complement strand
ACGCACGCCCAACAACAATATCAAGACAGTTTAAAACTGATACTTGAAACCAAGAATAGTGAAGAAAAATACCAAGCAGCATATCAATTGGGGTTGCAAAATAAGTTTAATCAACCGTCCTCAGCCATCCAATATTTTAGCATCATTACCAACTCAACCTCTGCTGATCAATTATTGCGAGCAAAATCTTTGCAACAAATTGCAGGTATTTATTATAGGCAAGGCGATTTTGGAAAATCAAAAGAAAACTATATAGCAGCCTTAGCTTATTTTGAAACCTTAGGGCAAAATCAATATGAAGCAGAAGTGCTGTATTCACTGGGTAGTATTTATTTATATCAAGGAAATTTAGCACAATCAGCAGAACATTATCTTAACGCTTTGCGATTGCATGAAACTATGAGTAATAAAGTAGGTATGCTAAGTTGTTATGAAGCGCTAGGAAATGTATATGCTAGGCAAAATAATTTTACCCGATCAATTGAGTACACACAAAAAGCCATTACCCTATACGAACAATCAGCAAATAGCATGCAAGCACTTGTTGCTTACGAGTCGCTGGGTAATGCATACCTCAAAACAGGCAATTATATCAAGGCATCTGAATATTTGAACAAAGCATTACAGTCATATAAAAAATTAAAAAATCAAGCAGGCATTGCTTACATATATTATCAATTAGGAGTAGTAGAGCAGCGAAAAAATAGCAATTCTCGAGCCATCGATTTCTTCAGGGTATCAAAAGATATTGCTTCAAAACTGAACCTACAACAAATACTTATTCAAACCAATAATGCATTGGCTAATTGCTACCTTGTTGAGAACAAATTTGCTGAAGCAACGGATTTATTTACAAGCAATGTAAAGTTGGCTCAAAAAGCAGGAATGAACCTAGAATTGGAAGAAGCTTATTCGGGCCTTGAAAGGATTTACCAACTTACCAGCCAAACAAGCAAGGCAAAAACATTCGGGACGTTAAGTCGCGACCTACGTGATTCATTGTATAATGACAGTATGCTTAAGAAACTAAATGATTTACAACTTAATTATGAAGCAGAAAAACAACAAAGGGAAATTGATTTGCTATCCAAAGAACAACAGTTGCGTCAAACCGAATTGTTAAGTGTAAGAAAACAGAACCGCATTATTACCTATGCTGCTATTGTTGCCTTCATATTCATAGTGTTTTTGGTTGTACTCTATTTTCAAAATAAACGCATTGCTGTTAACCTTAATAAACAAACAGAAGAACTTATCAGGCTTAATAAAGTTAAGGATAGATTTTTCTCCATCATATCACATGATTTAAGAAATAATCTTACATCAATGAAACTTTATTTCGACCTTATCAGCAATCCTGCCTACTCGCCTAGTGATACCAAAGACATTACCAAACAAATCTCAAACTCTGTTGAAAATACAATTGATCTTTTAGAAAACTTATTGGTGTGGGCTTCAACACAAATCAAGGGTATTCCTATCAATATTGCTCGTGTAGACATGGATTACATCATTGAGCAAAACATCAAATTAGTGATTGGTAATGCCGCACATAAAAATATTCAAATATTATATAACAATGATGACCCTTTTTATGTATTGGCAGATACTGATATGATTAATTTGGTGGTACGTAATTTGCTTTCAAATGCAATTAAATTTACCCGAGACGGTGGGCAAATTGCTATAGAAATCTCTACTATTTCAAAAGAAGGAATTATTTCTATTCGAGATAATGGCGTAGGTATTGGAAGTGATAATTTACAAAAATTATTTGATCAGCATTTGCATCCTACAACCAAAGGTACAGGTAATGAAAAGGGTACAGGTTTAGGGCTAATGTTGTGTAAAGATTTCATGGAAAAAAATAATGGACGTATTTGGGTTGAGAGTGAAAAAGATAAAGGTTCAGTATTTAGTTTTTCCCTTCCACTTGCTTAAGATTTATTACATTTACCACTTCAACCCAAACATTAATTTATGCATCAACAACTTTTTAAGAGGCTAACACTCGTATTGTTTTTTCAAATCATATTATTTTCACAACTACGTGCACAAGATTCTTTAATCATCAGGCAGTTTTTTAACGATATACTTACCCGTGGCAAATGCTACTCCACACTGGATTACCTGAGCAATAAAATAGGTGGAAGGCTTAGTGGTTCAGTTCAGGCTGAGCAAGCAGTGCAATACATGTATGCCACCATGAAGCAATATACATTTGATACAGTTTGGTTGCAGCCCGTAATGGTGCCGCATTGGGAAAGAGGCGAGAAAGAAATAGGTTACTATCTTACTAATGGTAAAAAAATAAAAGTCGATATCTGTGCTTTGGGTAATTCGGTGGCAACGGATAAAGCAGGCACAACAGCAGCAGTTGTTGAAATTACAAATATGGATCAACTGCATGAGTATGGTAAAGCCGGAATGCTTAAGGGCAAGATCATTTTTTTTAACCGCCCAATGAATCCCCTATATATTCATACAGGCGCAGCGTATGGCGATGCGGGTTCTCAACGCACCAAAGGTCCTACAATGGCTGCGTCATACGGAGCCATTGGTGCGGTGGTTCGTTCACTTACCCTTGCATTAGATGATCATCCACATACCGGTGCAACAAATTACAATGATTCGTTTCCAAAAATTCCGGCTTGTGCAATTAGTACTTTGGATGCCGAGCAGCTGAGCAAAGATTTGAAAAACGGTCCGGTCACATTTTATTTCAAACAATCATGTCGTACACTTGAAGATAAATTATCATACAATGTGATAGGCGAAATCAAAGGCAGTGAATTTCCAAATGAAGTGATTGTGGTTGGTGGCCACCTTGATGCATGGGACAATGGAGATGGCTCGCATGATGATGGTGCAGGTTGTGTGCAAAGTGTAGAAGCATTGCGCGTGCTTTCCTTGTTATCTTCTCGTCCGAAACGTACGGTTAGGTGTGTATTGTTTATGAACGAAGAAAACGGACTAAGGGGAGGATTGAAGTATGCAGAATGGGCTGCAACAAATGGCGAAAAGCATATAGCAGCAATTGAAAGTGATGCGGGAGGATTTACACCACGAGGTTTTAGTACCAATGCACGTGGGATTGCATTTGAAAAAATGAAATCCTATCAAACACTTTTAAGACAATATGGAATTGAGCAGATAACATATCCTGGCGGTGGAGCTGATATTGGCCCGTTGGCAAAGCAAGAAGTTATCTTGATTGGATTTACACCCGATTCGCAACGCTATTTTGATTACCACCATACCTCAATTGATACGTTTGATAAAGTTAATAAACGAGAGCTTGAATTGGGTGCGGGTTGCATGGCTGCACTCATATGGTTAATTAGTGAGTACGGCCTTAATTAAGCTTGCTTAAAGAAACAGATTGGTTTTAAATAATTTCACTGCAATTGCCAATAGCACGATTCCAAAAAATTTGCGTAGCAAGGCAAGTCCTGCTTTTCCTAATAGTTTCTCAATTTTTCCGGTAGACTTAAGTGCGATATATACCACAATCAAATTAAGCACTACACCTGCGAGAATATTTTCATAACTATAAATTGCTTTAAGTGAAATAATGGTGGTAAGGGTTCCTGAGCCTGCTATAATGGGAAATGCAATTGGTATAATACTACCTGTTTTTTCGTTTGGATCGGCCCTGAAAATGTCAATACCCAAAACCATCTCCAAAGCAATAATAAAAATAACAATAGCACCAGCAACAGCAAAGGATGCCACATCAATTCCAAACAAGCCCAATAATTGCTCACCTACTACCAGAAACAACACCATTAGAAAACCCGCAGCAATCGTGGCCCAACCAGAATCGATATGTGTAACCTTCTGGCGGATATTAATGATAATTGGTAAAGCACCTAAAATATCAATCACAGCAAAAAGCGTTAATGCAATGGTTGAGATATCTTTTATTGAAAATTCCATGCTTCGAAGCTAAGCCCGAAACCACACAAAAAAAAAGCCCGCTATGGATTTTTCCATAACAGGCTCGCTATAAGATTTGTTATAACTATTGAATAATCACTTTGCGTGTTAATATTTCGTTACCCACATTCATTTGAAGTAAGTAGATACCTTTATTTAATTCAGAAGTATTCAAAATTAATTCTTGGTTTCCTTGTGTTTGTTTACCATTAAATAAGGTAACAACACGCTTACCTGAAAGGTCAAACAAAGTTATGTGTAATTCGCTGCTCGTTTTCAATTCGTATTGTATGCTGATTACATCATAAGCAGGATTTGGGAAAATATGCATACCCATATTTGACAACACGCTTGGTAGCCCAGTTGCAAGAGGGCTAATGCTTAACTGTTTTCCATAAATCATATCACCATTATCTGAACCATCATTATTGGTTGCATTGATGTAAGCTTGAAAATTTACCGTGCCACTTGTAGGTGCAGTCCATAAGATATCCCAACCTATATCGCCATCGCCTGATGCTGTTCCGCTTGAGGTATGGGTTGCATATCCACCTGATGCAATTTGAGCGGAATTGTCACCACTTGCAATAGCAAATGTTCCGGCTGATTTGGTCAACGAAAATCCAAACTTCGTTGTACCTAATTTTGTCATAAATACTTCTACTCCGTATGTTTTTCCAGGTTCGTATGCTGTAACATTATCAAGCGAAGCTGTGTCAAATACTGATAAAACAAAGCTCGGGTCGGTATTCACCGGACCACCATGGCAGCCAGTACAAGCCGACTGGGGCGCACCTGATGAGCTTGAAATAGCAGGTGATGTGTTTAATGCTGCAACAACAGTAATTGATACACAAGCTAAGGTAAAAATTTGTAAAACAGTTTTTTTCATATTTATAAATTAATCTAATACAATCATACTAAAAATTTTGCAGAGCCTCATATGTTTAATTTAAAATTAATCATTATCTGCTTTTGTCGTTACATGTTGGTGGTAGTGCCTCCATTTTTCAACTACATCTGCAAAATCAGTAGGCAAAGGAGATTCGAAAACCATTTTCTTTCCGGAACGTGGATGAATAAATCCAAGCATGCGTGCATGCAAAGCTTGTCTGTGACAGATTGTAAAACAATTCTCTACAAATTGCTTGTATTTGGTTGTCACATTTCCTTTTCTGATACTGTCTCCGCCATACGTGCTATCGGCAAACAGGGGATGTCCAGAGTTTTGCATATGTACACGAATTTGATGCGTGCGTCCAGTTTCCAATCTACATTCAATTAGTGATACATATCCCAATCGTTCAATTACACTATAATGAGTGATACTCCATTTTCCTTTGGTCTCATCATCATATAAATGAAATACTTTCCGGTCTTTTACACTTCTTCCAATATAACCGGTTATGGTTCCACTATCTTCAGCAAAATTTCCCCAAGCCAAAGCAATATAAGCCCGTTCAATGCTATGCACATAAAATTGTTTTGCAAGGTGTGTCATTGCATATTCATTTTTAGCAATAATGAGTATACCACTCGTATTTTTGTCAATACGGTGTACCAAACCTGGTCTAATATTATTTTCTTTTGCAAAAGGCAAATCTTTGAAATGCCAAGCTAGTGCATTTACCAATGTTCCACTCACATTGTTATAGCCCGGATGCACAACCATTCCCGCAGGTTTGTTTACCAATAAAATATCCTCATCTTCATATATAATATCAAGTGGAATATTCTCAGGTACAATTTCCGTATCCTTGGGTGGATGAGGAAGCACAATTGAAATGATATCATTAGGCTTTACTTTATAACTACTTTTTACAGCTTTCTCATTCACGAGAATGCAATCAGCATCAGCAGCTGCTTGTATTTTGGTGCGACTTGCGTTTTGCAAACGCATCATCAAAAATTTATCAATCCGAAGTAAGGATTGGCCTTTGTCTACAATTATTCGAAAATGCTCGTATAATTCTTGTTCCGCACTTTCTTCTTCGTTTTCTGTATCATTCAATTCGTTATAGTCGTTCATCGTTAAATAGCTTGTATTTCGTATAGTATTGGTTTGCTTGGGCTTGCATCTGTTTCAAAAGAAGCAATTTGAATATTGAGTAAATAAATTCCATCTTCAATATTTTCAGGAACATAAATCATTTCCGAGATGGTAGCGTCCATTCTAGGATTTTTTGGATAGTCCCAAAATAAATGATGAGCAGTCAGTTTGCCTTCATCATGCTCAGGGTCAACGGATGGTAAATCTACCAACAAGTGCTTGATACCTATATCACAAATTTGGCGACATAATTCAGGTTCAAGAAATCCGGGGTTATTACCTGAATAGTTTTTAGAGAGTTTATCTAAGTCATTCGGCAGGGTACGAATGATGATGGCTTCGCTTTCTTTTTTGATAAAAGGGATGATGTCGGCTGCCATTACTTGGCCATTGTTGGTTTTTGACGTAATCACCTGAGCAATAAAAAAGAATTTCTTTAACAATTGATTGATTGTGATTCGTTCATGTGAGATGTGTCCAACGCATTCTGTGTGGGTTCCGTTTCCATGCGCATTGAGCAACAGGTTTTCACAATTCACACTTCCGCCTTTAGCTACCGAACCAACAAATTCACCAATAACCAATGGTTCAAATGTAGGATGAGGTATTCCAAAAGCATTTGGATTATCTAATCCGGAACGCATGGGTATGGAAATATCAATGGGTTTAGATAAATCGCATTGATAAGTTTTTTCTTTGTGCTCAATAATTGTATGCATAATGCGTTATTGTATAGTGCGAATTTTTATATTTGATGAAGATGCGAATGTACGAACAAAAAAATTGGTGGAAACGAGGTTTATTTATTGCAGCCATTAGTATAGGAATTGCCTCCTTGTGGTATACCCAACGATTGGTTGATTTGCTTGCCCGCGAAGAGCAAAAAAAAGTATTGCTCTGGGCCAATGCAACCAAAGAGCTTGTTAATGCGAACGAAAATACTGATTTCGATTTTTTGTTGAATATCATAAAAGACAATGAAACCATTCCGGTGATACTTGTGGATGACAGTAACAATATCATTGACTACCGAAACATCGACACTATAGAAGCCAAGAGTAGCAAATACTTGCAAAATCAGCTTGAGGAGATGAAAAAACAGAATGAAGCTATTCCCATTTTATATGATGAGTCACAAAAACGATACAACTATTTATATTATAAAAACTCAGTTATTCTCACTCAATTAAAAACATACCCTTACTACCAATTATCAGTAATTGCCATTTTTATTCTAGTAGCTTATTTGGCTTTTAGTGCAAGCAGAAGGGCTGAGCAAAATAGGGTTTGGGTAGGTATGAGCAAAGAAACAGCACATCAATTAGGTACACCTATTTCATCTTTACATGGATGGGTACAACTTTTAAAAGACACTGATAAATCCGAACAAGAAACGATAATAAATGAATTGCAACAAGATATACAGCGATTGGAAATGATTACCGAACGATTTTCCAAAATTGGATCTGCACCAGTGTTACAAAAAGTTTTGTTGTATCCAATGGTTACGGATTTTGTTTCGTATTTAAAAAACAGAACATCAAGTAAAGTAAAATATCATGTATATGCTACCAATAAAGAGATAACCGCCTACATCAACGGCCCACTTTTGGAATGGGTAATTGAGAATATTTGTAAAAATGCTATTGACGCAATGGAAGGGGAAGGTATCCTAAGCATAACCCTATCAGAGGATTCGGGAAAAACATTTATTGATATTTATGATTCTGGTAAAGGAATACCCAAATCAAAACTGAAAACAGTATTTAAGCCTGGCTATACTACCAAAAAAAGAGGGTGGGGCCTAGGGTTGTCTCTTGTAAAAAGAATTGTGGAATCATACCACAATGGAAAGGTATTCGTAAAAGAGTCTTCTATCGAGAACGGAACAACTTTCAGAATTGTTTTGAATAACTAAGTGTATGTATATTATTCAACCCAATCAGCAATAAACATATTAGTATCGCGTGTTTCGTTATTGTTTCTGTTTGATGAGAATACAAGTTTTTTTCCATCGGGTGAAAACATAGGAAATGCATTAAACATGCTTTCAAAAGTAATTTGTTCCAAACCGGTACCGTCTTCATTAATCATAAACAGTTGAAAATCGTATCCACGCTCACTGTGGTGATTGGATGAGAAAATTATTTTTTTACCAGATGGATGGTAAAAAGGTGCCCAATTGGCTTTGCCTAGGTTGGTAATTTTTCTTAGGCCACTGCCATCTGCATTGATCACATACAATTCCATGTTGGTAGGAGCTACCAGTCCTTTTGCCAACAACTCTTTGTATTCTACCGTATCAGCACCTAATGGTCTTGAAGATCGAAAAACAATTTTAGTTCCATCTGGCGAAAAAAATGCTCCGCCATCATATCCTAAATCAAAGGTGAGTTGCTTCACATTTTTTCCATTAATGTCCATGATATATAAATCAAGGTCACCGTTTCGGGTTGAGGTAAAGACAATTTTATCCCCTTTTGGTGACACAGTAGCTTCTGCATCATATCCGGAAATATTTGTAAGTTGTTTTTTAACTTTAGCTTTCTCATCAGCAATAAAAATATCAAAGGTCTCATAAATTGCCCAAAGGTATTTACCGTTTTTTGGTGGCTCAGGCGGGCACGCATCTCCACTTAAATGTGTAGAAGCGTAAATAATTTCTTTGCCATTTGGCATGTAATAGGAGCAGGTGGTACGTCCTTTTCCTGTACTCACAATCAGTGGTTGGTAAGAAGTGTTGTTAGCAGCTTCTTCAATTGTCATGTAAAAAATCTGATCGCATTTTAGGTTCCACTCTGGATTATTACTTTGAAAGCAAAGTTTTTTGCTGTCAGGGCTGAAGTAAGCTTCGGCATTGTCACCACCGAATGTGAGTTGACGCAAATTTACCAAATGTGTTTCGCTTTGTTGGGCAAATAATGAAAAGGAAATCAATATTGAAAAGGATAGGTTTACTATGCGCATGTGTAAAAATTTTTCGAATATTGATTTTTAATATTACTTCAACATCATTTATCAAAGCTTTTACATCCACATTACAATTTTAGGTAGTCCTTTAGTGCAGATACATAATTGTCAAAAGCAAGGATTCCTTTTTTTGTAATGCGGCATACCGTAAGCGGATAATTATCTCTAAACGATTTTTTTACGATTATGTAATTTGCTTTCTTCAATTTATCAATTTGTACACTCAAGTTTCCCGCAGTTGAGCCCGTCTTATCTTTTAGGTAACTGAACTCTGCTTCCTCCACACTAATCAATATTGACATGATGGCAAGCCGCAATTGGGAATGCAATATGGGATCTAATTCTTTATACAATTTTATTGTGTTGAGCTTTCAGCAAATGACCTGGAATGATATAACTAATCATAACACCGGTTGCCAATAATAACAGTTGGATATTGAATGTTACATAAATTGACACGATGGATAATATCCAGCAACCTATGCTGCCCAATATCAAAGGTTTAAATTTTAATAGTATACCAGTTGTGAAAGTACCCAATCCATAGAATATGAGAATTACCGGGTAGCACAACAACGGATCTTTATTTAGTGTGATGAAAAGGGCAATAAATAATGATATACTAAAAGCCTTCCATAAAGTGTTCATAAAGTCTTCCAGGTAACTTTTTACTTTAACTTTCTTTGATTCTTTCTTTGAAATAAAATAGGATATTAAACCTGCCGTTCCCATGAATACAGGCCACGTTATAGGTGGTAAAATACCTGTTGGAAATATTTCAAGTAATAAATGACCAATTGCAGCTGCAAACACCATCCATCCCCAAAGCAGGTAATAGGTGCCTTTTTCACTGATATCATTTTTAGTTTTGCCTATCATTTCTTCAATGATTTTTAATGCTTCTGATGCTTCTTTCATATGATTAATATTTTATAATTTTTTCTGAAAAACTAATTCCCGTGCTGTACGATTCACCTTCTAGGATGTATATGCCTTTTGGAAGTTGACTGACATCAATTTTTTCGCCATTGTAATGAGTTTTATGAATGATAAGTTTTCCAAACATATCAAAAATTCTAAGTTGTGTAGTTTCATTTTTCACATCAATGGAGATAAACTCGTTAGCCGGATTAGGATACACCACAGCTTTGGTTTTTTGTACTTTGCTCAATCCGGTACTATTCCCTTCAAAACGTAATTGATCAATGATAAAACGACTTCCTGCCATCGGGTTGAAACCATCTAGACTGCTGCTGAATAATAAAAATATACTGTCAGGCATAGCACCACTTACATAGTCAATTGATAAATCGGCTGCTCGATAAGTTGAATCATAATCACCGGTAGAAAATGATGCCATACCCAATGTGTCGGCAGATGCAGTTGTTGCGTTCCATTTTGTAAGCACCATGATAAATGCACATGTATCGCCAGATTGAGGTTGTGCTTTATAATGGAATTGAACACGCTCGGGGCGGTGGTCAAAAGGAACCCTTGCTTGAGAAAAATCAGGTTCGAAGTTGCTATTTAAAATAGGACCGGCAGATAATATGCCGGGAAGAATTGTAAATGGACCTTCTGTTGATATTAATTCAACCGCAAGTGCTCCATGATATGCATCTGTAGTTGGCTTAGTGGTTATTTCATAACCAAATTCAGACAACTCAATTAATGTGTGCCAACCGTTTTGGCGCTTGGGCAGTGGCGGATTTCGGAGCACAAAACTGTCAATACACCACAAAAGTTGATGCGAGGTAGAATGTTCAATTAACCACTTCACCCGCCATTGAGCCAAACGCCTGTTAGCACCTGTTTTTACTCTATTCTTATGGTTAGTCCACATCTTAAACTTATGTTATCTTCTAAGAATACATTTCCCATAACCCAACCTTTCGTTTTTCCTTCAAATTCCAAATAAGGTAACCACTTCCCGAATGAGTATGAACCACGAAGATTTAAAAGTCCACCAAAACTGCTTTCATTGGCTGTAAATGACTGGTTTTTAGGCTGTGTCCAAATCATAGTTCTCCCTGAAATGAGTAACTTATCTTGCCATAACTTTTTGTCAATTATTGCTCCTTCCACTCCCCAAAAAGAAGCATTTAAGTTGTTGTAATTGTGCAGTGAGAAGAATAGATTATGCTTCGGACTTTGATAAAAAACATCAAGACTAATGTCGTTCCCGAAAGATGTCAACAAATGCCTTACAGCAAAGCTTCCAAAATAGTTTCCTTTTTCGTTGCTTTTGAGTTTTATCTTAGGAAAACCAAATAAATGTGGTGAAAGAAGGTTTAACCATTGTAAGTTTCCTTGCCTTTGCAAATATTTTAATTCTTCTGGACTGAGTTCAGATGGTTTTATGTATCGGTTAATTCCAACGCCTGATGGGTGTATGCCCCTGTCTTCATAAGGTCTGTTAGGGTTGAATAACGCACTTGCCCAAGCGGTAAAATCTGGTCCCGTAAAATCACGTTTAGATATGTCCTGTCCTTCTTTTTGGTTGGTTTCATCAATGAGTTTGTCAAAATAATCCGCACTGCCTGATAGATTAACGTATATAATGTTGGTCATTGTACTTAGCCAATAAAGTGGAATGTGGGGTAAATCTTGGTTATAGTAAAAATTGTTTTTTTGTAGAGATTGAATTTGATGATATTCTCCTTCTAAACCTGCTGTTTGAAGCCTGATAAAGTCTTTTGTGTGGTTATTAGATAACCTAATCAAATCTTCGTCTTTTATTTTTCTGACTGACACAGTCGCTTGTCCGAAAGGAAATGTGTTCATGTCGTTAAAACTATTAATTTCCCAGCGGGTCATCACAGCCCTGTGATACTCTTCGTGAAGCCAACCGTAGCCAAAGGGAACATAAAATGTCAAGGCATCAAATCCTGCCGCAATTCCGTTGCTTAAAAAAATTCTTAAAAACTCATTCTTAGTTTTTACAATTTTCTTGATGCCATAATGAGCTGATGAGTAAAGATTATTAGATATTGCCAAAGATTGAGACATACTTGGGTTGGAATAACCCTGAAAAAAACTACCTGTTGTGTTGGATGCATACTGTTGATAAGGCATATCAAAAACAGGGAAATCTAAAATTAGTCCCACAGTATCAGATTGGTTTTGAGCAAAACCTAATTGTTTGAGTAAAACAAGTAGAAGTATGGTTGTAATTAGTCTCTGTTTCATTGTAGCTTCGTTTGGTCGTCTTTTTTAAAATAGGTGCTAACAACAGGATTAGCGTAACTTACCATTGTATCCCACACTTCAAAGTCAGGGTTGGTTACTAAATTTTGGGCATTGTGCTGCAGGTATCCGATACAAGCAGCAGATGTAAGCATTGATTTCAGGTATTTCATAATTTATATTAATTATTTGATGGGGCAAATATATGTATAAACTAGTTTATAAAATAAACTAAAATATTAATAAAATTGATAACTCGTTGAAAATCTGCAATAAAATTTAAAAGTTTAACAGTTTGATCAATTCAATTTGTTGTTGGGTTGTTTTGTCTTTAGCATACCAGGTATGCAATAAGGTTTTAAAAGTCTCCATATCCTGTACCGGATTTTGTTTGTATTCATTTACCATTTCTTGCGCCATAGCGGGGCGTGGGCCCCATTTGAATACTTCTTTTTGGTTTTCATCAAATACAATCAGCATCGGGATGGCTCTTCCTCCATTTGTGAGGTACCTATCTATTAAATCAAGATTTTCATCCCTAAGGACAAAGCGTAATTTTATGTACGGGTGAACATCTGCAAGTTTGGCAAACAAGGGGATATTTTGTGCAGCATCACCACACCATGCCTCAGTAATGACCAACCATGTTTGAGGCGCTTTAATATTTTTTAGTGCTTGTATCAGTTCAGGTTGCAGAACAATGGTTTTATTCAACCGCTCCATGCGTTGCAAATTAAGCTTCGTATAAGCAGCCAGGTCTTCACTTTGATTAGGGCCTGAGGTTTTACCTTCGCTAACCAAATCGTGTGTAAGGGCCAAATAGGTTTGATAATCGATTGATTTTGCAAAGTATAGTTCGAATGAAAATGTTTTAGCTGCCATGATTTATAAAATGAATAAGATTGCAAAGATAGAAATTACAGACAATGGCTAAATTAAAAAATAGATAATTCGCAAACCTTATTTTAAGAAGCCTATCACTTCGAACTTATCAAAAACCGTATTCGAGTGAGGGGCATCCTTAAGTTCATCCGTAAGATCCTGTCCGGCCCAATGTTCATAGTGCTTGCCATTTCGCCACAGACGGCTTTTGGTTACATCGTATATTTTTCCTTTGTAGGCTACCCACACTTCAGGCTTGTCTTGCCCGTTTCGGAGTGCTAATTGGCTTTTTGAAAATTCCGGTAAATCCATTTTTATCCAACCAGTTTTTGAGCAACCAAATACTCTGCAATTTGAATAGCGTTGGTAGCTGCTCCTTTTCGTAAATTATCAGCCACAATCCACATATTTAAAGTATTGGGTTGGGTAAAATCTACTCTTATTCTTCCAACAAATACCTCATCTCTATTGTGTGAATGAACTAAAGGCATTGGGTATTCAAGTTTTGAGGGATCATCCAATACCACGATTCCCGAAGTGTGTGCTAATACCTCACG
>JBIINH010000051.1:0-13648 GCA_044337585.1 Bacteroidia bacterium | reverse complement strand
CTGATCTAATGGCGTATAATATGAGTTACCAATTCCAACTAAAATTGGTCGGCCTGGTCGGCCTCGCTCTAATGGGGTATACACAAATTCGCCATTTAGTTTGGCAATATTTGCTTCGCCATATTTCGTTATATGTAAATTATATTTATTAAATCCTGTCTCGAAATACAAATCCTGAGGCCTGTTTTCTTTGTATGAAAAATCCATTCTAAAATCAAAGTCTCCGTCAATCTGCATTCCCCTGATGTGGTTGAATAAACCCTCAGGTAGCGCGTTTACAAAATCTTGTGCTTTTGTTTTGGGAATAACCAAGGAAGCGTTAAAAGTGGTATCGTTCGACAAATCAAGTTGCACAAAAGGATACACGCTAAGCTTATCAATTCGTATACATGATGAACTATCTAATGTTACCCTATTTTCCCCAACAGTGTAGTTGTAGTGTACGTTTAAATCAGGCAACAATACATCTTTAGAAGAAATCTTGGGATGATTGATTAATACATCTTGGATTTGCATATCTCCCGCCAATGTAAGGGTTCCACTGCTAAAATCAATTTCCCCTACCTGAACTTTAATTGACCTGAACATAAAAGCCAAAGCCCATTTTTGATTTACAAAAGGAAGCATCATGCGTGCAGAGTCGGTTGTATACACTTTTACATCTGCTTGCTTCTTCGACACATTCAAATTACCTGTTGCTATCCAATGTTGCGTTCGTTCGGGAGCAATAATTTTCATTTGCCCTTTCAATATATCATCAATAAGCGTAAGTTCAGAAAGTCTAACCTGTTGATGAATTCCGTCATAGGTTACATCAAGCACGCAATTATTCAAAATAAGTTCTCTGGGAATGGCATCAAATAAAAGATCAATCCATTTATATGCAGTTTTTGCAAAGTTGGTATTTTCATATGGGATTGCTTTGCCAATGTCATCAGATTTAGAAACTGAAGATTGTAGCCTATTTTTATATGTTGATGAATCTTTATTATCAAGGCGAGCATGAGCTGAAATAATGGATAATGTCGAAAACCGTATTTTACCCAAAAGTAAGTCACTTACACTTATACCGGTTTTAACTTGATCAATTGTAAGCAATGTATCTGTCCACTCGGGTGTGAGTGATAGCTTTTCAATATTCACCAAACTTATACCACTAAAGTAGGCCCTGCCAACTTTGAAATCTATCTGGTAGTTTTCTTTAAACTTAGTTCCTACTTTAGTGATAGCCTTTTCAAGCAAGATATTTCGCAATAAAAAATATCCGGCAAGAACCATAAGCAAAAAAACACCGACAGCAATTGCCAGTGTTTTTAAGTATTTAAGCCATTTGGTTTTATCTACACTCATTGAGATTATACCTGCATCAATTCAGCTTCTTTAGTAGCAGTAATATCGTCAATTTTTTTGATATAGCTATCTGTATTTTTTTGAACTTGCTGCTCTGCACCTTTGGCTTCGTCTTCAGCAACTCCTTCTTTTTGTAGTTTTTTAATAGCTTCGTTTGCCTCTTTTCTAATATTGCGAATAGCAATTTTTGCTAATTCTGCTTCGCCTTTTACTTTCTTCACAATTTCTTTCCTGCGCTCTTCTGTTAATGGCGGCAAACTAATTCTGATGATGTTGCCATCATTGGTAGGCTGAAGTCCAATATTTGAAATCACAATTCCTTTTTCAATGGCTTGCAACATGGCTTTCTCCCAGGGCTGAACCACAATGGTTTTCGCATCGGGAGTGTTGATGTTGGCTACCTGGCTCAAGGGTACAAGGCTTCCGTAGTAATCCACTTTTACTGCATCAAGCATACTCGGATGTGCCCTACCGGCACGAATTTTTGTAAATTCAGCAGCAGCATGATCAATTGCATGATCCATTTCTGCCTTCAGGTTATCAAAAACGGGTTTTAATCTAGGGTCACTCATATATTTTCAGTTTTAATAATTCAGTTTAACAAACCAATGTTCCTACACTTTCGCCTTCACATACGCGCAGAAAATTTCCTTTTTTATTCATGTCAAACACCACAATCGAAAGTTTATTTTCTTGGCAAAGTGTGATTGCCGTTAGATCCATCACGTTTAATCCGCGTTCGTATACTTCAGAGTATGAAACTTTTTCAAATCGGGTGGCATTGGGATCTTTTTCAGGATCGGCTGTATAAATTCCATCTACGCGTGTGCCTTTTAATACCAAGTTAGCTTCAATTTCTACAGCACGCAAGCTGGCTGCAGTATCTGTAGTAAAATACGGATTTCCGGTGCCAGCACCAAAAATAACGACCCTCCCTTTTTCAAGGTGCCTCATGGCTCTTCTGCGTATAAATGGCTCGCAAATTTGCTCCATTTTTATAGCCGATAAAAGCCTAGTCTTAAGCCCTGCTCTTTCAAGTGCACCTTGCAATGCCATTGCATTAATAACAGTGGCCAACATTCCCATATAATCACCTTGTGCACGATCAACGATGCCACCTGCTACACCTTGCACTCCTCTAAAAATATTTCCCCCACCTATCACTACCGCTACTTCTACGCCCTTTTCGCTCACTTCTTTTATATCGTTGGCATATTGGTCGAGTACTTTGGGATCAATGCCATATTGTAGGTCGCCCATTAAGGCTTCACCGCTTAGTTTTAAAAGGACACGTTTATACTTCATGTAAGGTATTTTATAAAATCAGTGCAAAATAATGTTTTGCTACAAAAAAATACAGATTATATCCAACCATACGTTAAACACTTGTTTTTTAGTGTGCAATGGATGATCGCAATTCTTTATTTACCTGTTATTATACGTAAATGCTATGTGAAATACTTATTTAAAGCATTGCTAATTATGTATTGATTACTTACATTTAAAAGCTTTATACAATAACTTATATTACCAATGAAAATTAAAATCATTGCTTTTGAAATTTTTTTTATTTGTGTTCTAACAGGTAAAATAGTTCACGCACAAAGCGATGAAATATTTATCCAAAACCAACGATTGTTAATGGAGCCACTGCTTGAATATGATTATAAAAGACCTGACACAGCAAATAAAATAGCTCGAGTAAACGCTTACGCCATCCAAAATTCTGACACAACTAGTACGTGGACAAAGTGGTATAACAAACTAGGACAAACTGTAAAATATGAACAATATAGTTACACGAAGGATTATGGCTTTACCTTAACCAATAGTCAATATAATAAATATGATGCCAATGGCAATATTATCCTTGTGATTGATTCTGCTGAAAGCACGTTTGAAGAGACTGAACTACTTAAACTACTAGATCAACAAAATGATAAAACAACAAACAATGATATAAAAGGTAATAAAAAAACAGAGTTAGATCTAGCCCAAAAAGATAGATTTATATCTAAGAAAGATGAAATCGTACATAGTGTCTTTTTTTATGATACTTCTGGTTATATGATATACTACTACGACCTGCATGAAGGAAACAAAGTAGCGATCGGATACAAAATGGATGCTTACAAAAGATTGATTGAAATTTCCATTCATGATACCAGTCTTGCTACAAGCAACAAAACCCGAATTATCCGCTCATTTCAATATGATTCATTGAATAGAATCATTAAAGAAGAAAAGTCATTTATTCCGATAAACAACCAAAATAAGGGTGTGAATTATGAAAAACGAATCGAAATATTTTCTTATGAGCCAACCAAAACAACACGCACCGTAATTACTAAATTACAAAACAGTACCGACACGATGATATTTACACGCATATTTAATTCAAATCGTGAACTTTCCATTTTCATTTATCAGCTGGGGTTTGATACAATAGATAGAGTTAGCTATGCCTACGAAAATGGGCTGCTCATAAGAGAATGGAGCAATTTGTATAACAGTAAAAACCCAACCTCAAATCGAACAGGATATTTAACAGAATACGAATATTATCCAAATAGGGAGGTAAAGAATATTCGTTATTATGATATTTATACTAATAGGAAAAAGAATGTTCTCAAAAGTATGGAGAGCTTTACCTACACCTATTATGATTAAGAAAAGTTAGTTACTTGTATAACATATTGTATGTAGGTCAATTTCCTTCTTTACTCTGCGCATCCACTACAGCAACACATACCATATTCACGATCTCCCTCACGCTGCTTCCCAATTGCAAAATATGTGCTGATTTTTTTAGCCCAAGCAATATCGGCCCTATGGCTTCAGATGAACCAAGCTCCTGCATCATTTTGTAGGTAATGTTTCCGGATGAAAGGTTTGGCATGATGAGTGTATTCACCGGGTTTCCATTCAGCTCACTAAACGGAAAGTTTTCTTTTAACATGGCTTGATTGAGGGCTATGTTTGCCTGTATATCTCCATCCACTATCATGTACGGATATTTTTCTTTCAAAATTTTGCGGGCCTGAGCCATTTTATTTGGCAAGGTGCCATCTGACGAGCCAAAATTAGAATAGGATAACAACGCAATATTTGGTGAAATATTAAACTTCTTCACTGCATCATAAGTGAGTTTAGTAATGTCAACAATGTCTTGCGTAGTTGGATCCACATTTACTGTGGTATCTGAAATGAACAAAACACCCTTGCTACTCATGATAACATACATGCCTGCAACCTTTTCAATACCATCTTCTTTCCCCAAAATTTGAAGGGCAGGTTTAATAGTGCTTGGGTAATTTTTTGTTAAACCTGATATCATGGCATCAGCTTCGCCCTGGTCAACCATCATGGGTGCAAAATGGTTGCGATCGCGCATGAGTTTATTGGCTTCGTAAAGTGTTATCCCTTTACGCTGCCTGCGTTCATAAAATATTTTAGCAAATGCTTCACGTTTCTCGTGTTCTTCCATGGGGTCAATAATCTTTACCCCATCAAGTTTAATATTGTTTGCTTTGATTATGGCTTCGATACGCTGCTTGTTTCCAAGTAAGATTGGTATAGCCATACCATCATTTCTAACCAATTGAGCGGCTAGCAATATTTTATAATTGTCTGCTTCAGCAAAAACTACACGTTTGGGATTTGAACTTGCTTTGGTGCCAAGCATGCGTATGAAATTACTTTCTTTACCCAGTCTCGTTAGTAAATTAAATTTATACGCCTGCCAATCTGTTATCTGATTGCGTGCCACACCACTTTCCATTGCGGCTTTTGCAACTGCAGGTGCTACTGCTGCAATAAGTCGTGGATCAATAGGTTTTGGTATGATATAATTTCTGCCAAATGAAAGGGCCTTTTCATTATACGACATATTTACAATTTCAGGCACAGGCTCTTTGGTAAGATTGGCAAGCGCATGAACCGCTGCAATTTTCATTTCTTCATTAATTTTGGTAGCCCTTACATCCAACGCTCCTCTAAATATGTATGGAAATCCCAATACATTATTTACCTGATTTGGATAATCACTTCTACCTGTTGCCAAAATAATGTCTTTGCGAGAGGCAATAGCTAAATCGTAAGCAATCTCTGGGTCTGGATTTGCAAGCGCAAAAACCATACAATCTTTTGCCATGCTGCGCACCATGTCTTGGCTAACGACATCTGCTTTTGAGAGTCCAACAAATACATCTGCATCTTTCATGGCATCAGCCAGTGTATTTAGGTTTTCATTTGTTGCAAATTGCTTTTTGGTTTCATCAAGATTTTGGCTATCGGTGCGTATCACTCCTTTACTATCGCACATAATGAGGTTTTCGGGTTTTACACCAAGCGACATAATCAATTTAGCACAAGAGATAGCGGATGCGCCCGCTCCATTAAATACAACTTTTACTTTGTCTATCTTTTTATTTACCAACTCAAGTCCGTTGATGAGTGCAGCTCCAACGATAATGGCTGTGCCATGTTGGTCATCATGCATAATGGGAATATCGAGCTCTTCTTTTAGCCTGCGTTCTATTTCAAAACACTCTGGTGCTTTGATGTCTTCAAGATTTATGCCGCCAAAAGTAGGACTGATATTTTTAACGGTTTGAATAAATTCTTCTGTATTTTTTGTATTAATTTCAATATCAAAAACGTCAATATCTGCAAATATTTTGAACAATACACCCTTTCCTTCCATAACGGGTTTTGAGGCCTCAGGACCGATGTCGCCCAAACCCAATACTGCTGTTCCATTTGATATAACTGCAACAAGATTCCCTTTTGCTGTGTATTTGTAAACATTATCAAGGTTGGCAGCAATTTCAAGACAAGGCTCAGCAACACCAGGAGAATATGCTAGACTTAAATCACGTTGTGTATTTGTAGGTTTTGTTGGCACTACTGCTATTTTTCCGGGGCGGCCTTCTTGATGATATTGTAATGCGTCATCTTTTAGTGTCGACATAATTTTTTTCTATTGTGGGTTTCGAAAATACAAAAAATGAGTAGGGATTGAAGAAAATATAAGATTTGAGATATTATAATTATCCAATAAGAAACAATTTTCTAGAAATCATCTACTTTAGAAATTTGGGCTAATTGCCATATCTGCATAATAATCTAAAATGTAGTTAACAGCATCTTCTGCAGTATCTACCAATTTAAACAAATCGAGGTCGGGGACGCTGATATTGTTTTCTTTTTTGAGCATCACTTCAGTCATCCAATCAATAAGTCCAGCCCAAAATTCAGACCCAACCAGCACCACCGGAAAACGAGCTACCTTATTGGTTTGTATCAGTGTGAGAGCTTCAAATAACTCATCAATAGTTCCAAATCCGCCTGGCATAGCAATAAAACCTTGGGCATATTTTACAAACATCACTTTACGAACAAAGAAATAATCGAAGTTGATGATTTTGTCTCTATCAACGTAGGCATTATTAAATTGTTCAAATGGCAATTCAATGTTTAACCCAACTGATTTACCTCCGGCTTCAAACGCGCCTTTATTACCAGCTTCCATTATTCCTGGACCACCACCTGTAATAACTCCAAATCCTGCTTCAACTAATTTGCGGGCAATTTCTTCGGCTAAGGTATAGTATCGTGTACTTGGTTTGGTTCGGGCTGAACCAAATATAGAAACACATGGGCCAATGCGGCTCATTTTTTCAAAGCCATCCACAAATTCGGCCATTATTTTGAATGTGGCCCAACTGTCAGATACTTTTATTTCTGGCCAGTTTTTTTTCTCAAATGCTTTTTTGATGCGCTCTTCGTTGGTCATTTTGTATTGCCGTATTATCCCAACAGTTGCTTAAGAATTGCAGAAATCACCTTGCCATCCGCTTTGCCTGCAAGGGCTTTCATTGCCAGTGGCATAACCTTGCCAAACTCAGCTGCCGTTGATACGCCTGCATCAGATATGACTTGTTGCAATATAATTTTGATTTCGTCCTCGCTCATTTGTTGTGGCAAGTAGCGTTCAATCACTTCAATCTCTTCTCGCTCTTTTTGTGCCAACTCATCACGTCCATTTTGCAGAAATATCTCCATTGATTCTTTTCGTTGCTTAGCCAATTTCTGAAATATTTTTACTGCGTCTTCATCTACTATTCCATCACCTTTTGCTCCTTCTGCTGTAGCTGCAAGCAATAATGCCGATTTAAGAGCCCTTAAGGCACGTAGGTCAGCTTCATTCTTTGCTTTCATTGCAGCAATGATGTCTGCATTCACCCTTTCCTGTAAATTCATTTTTATGTACTAAATTATTTTTTCTTAGAAATATATTTTGCCGATTTTGGCAAATAGAATGAGAAGGTATCACTTCGCAAACCGATGCGTAATGTTTCTAATGGAATTACATCATTAGGTGCAATGTTTCCCATGTTTACATTGGCCCCTACCAATTCTATAAAGTAGGTTTGCTGTGCTTTTTGTGGTGCTTCCCAAATAATTTTGTCTTCTGGTATTTTTGTTAAAATTTCTTGTACTAGTCCTTCCCTCACTTCTCCACTGCTTCTGTACACACCAACGTTTCCGGCTTCGCGCGACTCTGCAATAACTTTCCAAGCGCCTGCTTTCAATTCGCTTTTCATCAGTTCAATCCACTGATAAGGAGGAATTATTTTTTCTACGTCTTTGCTGCCTACTTCACTTAGCACTGTTACATATTTACTAAGCTTATGAATATATTCCAGCTTTATATCGTGTGGCATCTCTATCGAGCCGTCTGATATTTCGGCATGTGTCAGTTTGTATCGTTCAATCATGCGCAAATAATCATCAAACTGGTTGCGAACAATAAATGCTTCAAACAATGTACCTCCGAAATATACGGTAATATTGGCTTCTCGATAAATATCCAACTTCTTATCGAGGTTTTGTGTAACGTAAGATGTTCCAAATCCAAGCTTTACTAAATCAACATAATCACTGCAAACTGAAATGAAATTTTCCACTTCAATTACCCCCATGCCTTTATCCATAACCATTGTTAAGCCTGCATTTCTTGGTTTAGAAGTGCGCTCAGGGATGTTCTTCATTTTAAAATTTTTCATTCTTCGTATTTATCACTAAAATTTTTAATAAGGTCAATTATCTCAGTTGCATGTTTTAATGAAGACTCCATTTCAAATATTAAGAAGTGGTCATTAAAGTTCAAAAGTAAACCTATTTCTAGATTCTGCAATGCCTGTTGGTGTTTACCTATCATATAATAATAAACACATAACCGGTAATAGTACTGATGTACATCGGGATTATTTTTAACTGCCTCTTCTAAAAGTTCAATGGCTTCCAGTTCTCTTTCATCTGCATACAAAATATACGACCAATCAAGCCAAGCTTCCATCTGCATAGGATCGATGATTATCATACGTTGATAGCAATCTTCGGCCTCTGCAATATGTCCCAACCGATATTCCGATTCTGCAAGCGAAAGCAAAAATTCGGTATTCTCGGGTTCGAGTATGATGGCACGTTTAAAATAATTTATGGCTTCTTTTATTAAACCTTCTTTTTCAAGAGTAAGTCCGATGCCAAACCATGCTTCTGCAATATTGGGGTTTATTTGTGTAGCTTTTTTATACTGTTCTCTTGCTTCTTCATTTCTATCCATGCGCTCCAAGCAACCTGCTATATTGCAATATGTAATGGAATCTGGCCCATCTTTTTCAACCACGTTGCGGTATTCTTCTAAGGCCTCTTCAAAGCGTTTTAATTCAACCAATTCGTTTGCTCTGTTAAACCTTGCAAGTATATAATCATCATCAATGAGTAAGCAATAATCAAAGGCATGAATGGCTTTTTCGTGTTCTTCTGTCTTGGCATAAATTACACCCAAGCTGTACCAAGCACTTGCAGCATATGGATCTTCATCAATCATTGATTGGTATATACGCTCACATTCATCATATCTTCCAAGCAAGTCATAACAATTGGCAAGTTCATAATTGGCCTGTTCATTACCGGGCGATTCTTTTAGTATCTTCTCAAAATAATCAATGGCTTTACTAAACAGGTCGCAATCTTCATACACATAAGCTATTTCGAATAGCATATCAATGCGGTCATTGGAATATTGCATGGCTTTTTGAAAAGATTCTTCGGCATCTGCAAATTGTTGATCATTCAAATACAACTCGCCTCTTAATAAATGAAGTTCATGGTTAAATGGTTCATATAGCTCAACTTTATCCAATACTTCTAAGGCCTCCACTATTTTATCCATCAAACCAAGAACTTCGGCTTTCTGCAACATAAAATCAAGTTCACCCGGATACAGGCCTTCAGCAAAATAAATTACTTCTAATGCTTTTTTTAGCTTCTCTTTTTCAATATAATATTCTATGATGGTGTCGAGAGCTTCGGTGTCAAAATACTCTGTCGATTTGTTGCGCAACATTTTTTCATAACGCTGCACGTTTGACTTTACTTCTTCGTCCAAAAAATCATCTGCATCCATAAGCAATTTATTTGGTATAACGAATTTTATGAAGATTCGCTACTTCTCTACATAAAATGAATGCACATATGTGCAAAAACATTTCAAGAGCAAATATAATGCTTAATGCAATTGGCTTAGTAGGCATTAACAATAATTTATTATATAGCATGTGAGAGCAGCATATTTTATTATTTTTGACACGTATGAATCAACGAATTAAATCATTATTGTTTTTTTTTATTACTTTAAATGTTGGCATCTCGTATGCACAAATCAAAAAGCAATCAAGCTGGCAGCAAAAAGTAGACTATAAAATAGATGTAACATTGAGCCCTATTGACTCTATGCTCAGGGGTCATCTTTCCTTTGTGTATCACAACCAATCTCCTGATACCCTTAAAGAAATGTATATCCATTTATGGCCTAATGCGTATAAAAATAACCAAACAGCATTTGCAAGGCAAAAAACACAGCAAAGCAAAACAGATTTCTATGAAGCTGAACCTGAGCAACGCGGATTTATTGATAGTCTTGAGTTTTTAATTAATGGCGTGGGAACCAAATGGAAACTAACTGATGAAATTGATATTGCTCTAATTGCCTTATCAAATCCTATTCTGCCTGGTCAAACCATCACTGTTTCGACCCCATTTTTGGTTCGACTACCGGCTGTTTTTTCCCGAATGGGTGTTGAAGACAATATTTTCTGTATCACTCAATGGTATCCAAAGCCTGCTGTGTATGATGTGAATGGTTGGAATCCTATGCCATACCTTGATCAAGGCGAGTTTTATAGCGAGTTTGGCTCATTTGATGTTAGTATTACCGCTCCTAGCAATTTCATAATTGCTGCTACTGGCGACATCCAAAATCCTGAAGAAAAAGAATGGTGGAAACAACGTGTCAATAATCCCAAACTCAATCATCCATCGAACCTGCCTAACAAAACCCTGCGCTTTGTACAAAATAATGTTCATGATTTTGCTTGGTTTGCATCCGATAAATTTCAAATCTCGCACAGCGAAGTATATCGAAAATCACACACCATTGAAACATGGATTTTTGCACCTAGCGATGATACATTAGAGAGGCGTGAAGGGGTTAATTACATCAATGATGCCATCCGTTTTTATTCTGATAAGGTAGGTGAATATCCATACAATCATGCCACCGTTGTAATTACCCCATTAAAGGCTGGTGGTGGCATGGAATATCCAACCATTACCAACTGCGGCAGCATTGATAAAACCACAATCGTACATGAAGTTGGTCATAATTGGTTTTACGGCATTTTAGGCAGCAATGAACGTAATTATCCGTGGATGGATGAAAGCATCAATACGTATTACGAAAACAGAAGCCAGCTTGAAGGACAAACTTTACCTAAACATGCCAGCTTTATTTCGGTTCTAGAAAAAAGTGGTGGCGAATTTACATCGGATGATTTGTTTACGCCATTTGAAATAACCGACTTGCTGTATCAATTGCAGGCAACCAAAGGCAAAGATCAATCGGGAAATCTACATTCAACTGCTTACACAAGCGGCAATTATGGAAGCATCATTTATGCTAAAATTCCAAAAACATTTTTTTACCTGCAACAATATTTAGGCGATAGCCTGTTTGATGCCATGATGCATGCGTATTATGATAAATGGAAATTTAAACACCCATTACCCGATGATTTTAAAAATCATGCTGCTTCATTTACAGGAAAAAATTTGGATTGGTTTTTCAGCAACATGCTTGAAAGTGATGTGAAGCAAGATTTAAGCTTAGCCAAAATCAAGAAAACACAAACAGGATATGAATTAAAAATCAAACAAAATATTGATGCACCTTTCTCGATTAGCGCATTAATTGGCGACTCCGTTGTACATACTCAATGGTATGCAAACGCGGGCAATGTTACATTCCCCGAAGTTAACGCCAATCTTATCCGAGTTGATGCTTTTGAAAGTACAATGGATTTGCACCGCAATAACAATTCGTACAAAACAAACGGGCTATTTCGCAAATGGAATCCAATTGCCCTAAAGCCATTGGCTGATATACCGTCTCCGTATGAAAATCGGGTTTTTTACAGCCCAATTTTAGGAGCCAATTTGTATAATAAATTTATGCTTGGTGCAGCCATCTACAATAGTGTGTTGCCTCAAAAACGCATTGAATATCTCATTGCGCCAATGTATGCCTTTGGCACCAAAGACCTGGCGGGATATGGGGAATTGAAACACAACTGGCTTACTACAGGAAAGTTTCAGCGCATTACTGCAGGCTTAAGTGCATCAAGATATGCTTCAAACAACATATTTATAGATTTTAAAAATCTTACGGTTTACGAAAGACTTAATCCATATGTCAACTTTGAGTTTAGGCAAAAACAACCTGCAAATAATACTTCGCAGAATTTATTATTCTCATATATAATGGCAAATGAGCAAACTCATACCAAAGCACTATTCAGCAATTTCGACAATAGCTACAATTACCTAAATGCCGAATTTAATACACTTCACAACGATTTATTTTCGCCTTACAGTTATCGCTTTGCCTACCAGTTTGGGCAAAATACGAGTGCATTTCAGAAAATATCAGCTGAAGCAACTTATACATTCAGCTATGGTTTGCCAAAAAAAGGATTTCTTGTTCGGATGTTTGGTGGGATGTTTTTACAAAAGCCGGATGATACAAAAACAATTGGAACGGAGTTTTACCGAGCAGGAAATAATTCAGGAACATTCGATTACACGTTTAGCCAATCGCAATTTGGCCGCAATGAATTATCTCCTTTCAGCAATAGTTTATTTGCAAACCAACTTCTTTATGGGGATGCACAATTTCATGTTATGGGTTTCTCAAGCTCAACGGATAGTTGGCTTACATCTGCCAATTTTAGAACAACGCTTCCAGGAAAAATTCCTTTTGAATTGTATGCTGATGTGGTACTAATAAATGAGAAAAAATCTATGTCGCAAACGAATACCGCCACCTATACACAAGCTTTATATTACACTGGTGGTATAGCCTTGCGATTGTTTGATGGTATTTTTGAAGTACATGTTCCTTTCTTTGCTTCTACTGAAATTAATGACTACTGGACCAACAATGATACAAAATTTCACCAACGCATTAACTTTTCACTAAATTTGAATCGTTTGCAGCCTATCAAACTATTACAGTCAACAAATTTATTTTAATTATGGAATGGATAGAAAAAGAAGATAGCCTGCAGAAAACGTATATTTTTGATGATTTCAAACAGGCAATTCAATGGATGGCAAAGGCATCAATAGAAATTGACAAATTGAACCACCACCCTGAATGGTATAATATTTATAATAAAGTACACGTGGTGTTAAGAACCCATGATGCCGGAAATAAAGTAACAGATAAAGACAAGACCCTTGCATCAATATTAGACAAGGTATAAACCTTAAAGTGTGTTGTTGAGCAATTTGTTAGTTGTGCAAAGCTCCTCATATAATGCAGCCTGCAATGAATCATCTAGCACACTCAATTGCCTTGGTGTGTGTATATCGCTTCCTACAAATGATATCATTTTGTTTTTTATAAGATGCTCCGCTGCTTTAAGCTGAAGGGGTGAATAATAACCAACTAATGAAAACAGATTCACCTGAAATAGGATACCTTGTTGTATCAAGTCTTCATACTTTGATTTATTGAATGCATAATACATGTAGCGTTCGGGGTGAGCTAATACCGGCTGGTAATTATTAAGTTGCATCTCAAATAAGGCTTCTTTCATATTTGGTGCTTCTTGGTCAAAAGGCATTTCAATTAATACATAGTTATTTCCAAATGTGAGCAACTGTTTGC